>JBAZGP010000290.1:0-4913 GCA_041652835.1 Lutibacter sp.
TCCAACAATTAGTAAAAGTAAAAAAAAGGAGGTTGCTGCGGATTTTCTGACTGAATATGGCACTTGTTTTTTCATGGCCTTCGAGTTAAAGTTAAAAACACAAATTTGAATACACAAGTTACTAATTTTTAGTGAAATATAAATAAAAAAGGAACTGCATTTTTGCAATTCCTTTTAAATCTTAGGATTAGATTTTCTTTTCTGGAACTGGAAAACCACGATCTCGCAACAGCGCATCAATTGTGGCATCACGACCACGGAATTGTCTAAAAGCTTCCGCAGGATCCACAGAGTTTCTTGGCGCAAATAAATATTTTACCATTTTTGCGCTGAGTTCTTTATCGTAAAATCCTCCCGGCGCTTCTTGAAAAGCTTCCGCAGCATCTGCCGTAAGCACATCTGCCCACATATATCCGTAATAGGCAGTTGCATAGCCTTCACCAGAAAAAACATGGCCAAAATGCGGTGTGCGATGACGCATTACCAATTCTTTTGGCATATCCATTGCCGCTAAAGTTTCTCTTTCAAAAGCATCCACATCCATATTTGTTGGATCTGCCAAATGAAGTTTCATATCCATAATGGCTGAGGCTAAATATTCTGTTGTAGAAAATCCTTGATTAAAAGTGGATGATTTTTTTATTTTAGCAATCAATTCTTTTGGCATTGGCTGCCCTGTTTTATAATGCACTAAAAACTGATTGATTACTTTATCTGTTGACAACCAACGTTCTAAGACTTGCGATTGGAATTCGGTATAATCTCTTACGCCACCATTAAGCGTTGGATATCTGACTTCAGAAGAAAAGAAATGCAAGGCATGTCCAAACTCGTGTAAAAAAGTTGTTGCATCATCCCAAGAAACTAAAACCGGTTCGCCGGGTGCAGGTTTTACGAAATTAGAATTGTTAGAACCCAAAACGGTCTTTTCGCCGTCGAATGTGGAATAACTTCTATATGTTGTAGCCCAAGCGCCTGAACGTTTTCCTTGGCGTGAAAATGGATCTAAATACCATAAGCCAATAAATTTTCCGGATGTTTTATCGGTAACTTCCCAAACTTTTACGTCTTCATGAAATACTGGAACGCTACCTTCTTTCACCGGGGTGAACTTAAAATTGAAAACTTCACCAGCAACAAAAAATAAAGCTTGCGTTAATTTATCCAATTGCAAATATTGTTTTACTTCATCTGAATCCAAATCGTATTTTTCTTTTCTTACCTTTTCTGCATAATAGCGATAATCCCAAGGTTCAATGGTAATGTTATCTCCATTTTTATCTGCAATTGCTTGCATGTCGGCCACCTCTTCTTTAACTCTTGCAATGGCTGAAGGCCAAACGGCATTCATTAATTCCATAGCGTTTTCTGGTGTTTTTGCCATTCTGTTTTGTAAACGCCAATCTGCGTAATTATCAAAACCTAAAAGCGCCACGCGTTCTTTTCTTAGTATTAGAATCTTTTTTACATTTTCATTATTGTCAAATTTATCTCCGTTATCACCACGAGAATAGTAGGTTTTCCATACTTTTTCACGCAATTCCCTTTCATTGGAATAAGTTAGGAACGGATCCATAGAAGATCTTGTGTTTGTAATGGCATACATGCCTTCTTTTCCTTTGTCAGAAGCAGTTTTTGCTGCGGATTTAATCATTGATTCCGACAATCCGCTCAATTCATCTTTAGTTAAATAGGTGACATAATTTTCTTCATCGGCTAAAATATTATTTGAAAAATTGGTGTATAAAGTAGAAAGATCTTTATTTATTTCTGCATAACGCGCCTTTTTTTCAGCATTCAATTCCGCACCATCCATGGCAAATCTTTCATAAACGAGCAGAACAACACGTTGTTGGTCGGCTTCTATCGGATTTTTCAAAGAATTTTCGTAAACTGTTTTAATTCTGTCGAATAATTTTTTGTTTTGTGATATTTTGGAACTGAATTCCGACAATACAGGCGCCATTTCACTTTGAATTTTTCTGAAATCTGCAGAGGATAAATTACTGCTTAAAATGCCGTAATAACTAAAAACCCTATCTAAAGTTTTACCAGATTTTTCCATTTCCACTATTGTGTTTTCAAATGTTGGTGTAGCAGGATTATTGGTGATGGCATCAATTTCTTTTAGACTTTCTGCCATTCCTGTTTCAAGGGCAGGTTTTACATCGTCAATTTTCATTTTATCAAAAGCAGGAACACCGCCATAAGGTCCTGTCCATTTTTCCAATAAAGGATTGTTGGTTTGCATAGTTTCGATTTTTTCCTTGTTTTGTGCAAAACTTGTTGAAACAACAATAGTGCATAAAACAAGCGACTTTAGTGTTAATGAAATAAACGAATTATTCATAATTAGGTTGAATTTTAAGATTTTACCAAATTTAACTAAATATGGTTTATAAATAAAAGATTACCCTTTGTTTTTAGGTAACAATAAGCACATGAATTGACCTATTTTTTATATGTTGCGTTTTTTTATAGAAATCAGAGCTTTTAAAAAAAAGAAACCGCATTTCTGCAGTTTCTTTTCTTATTATTTTAAAATCCTTGATTATTCACAGTTCGCTGTAATTATTTTAGTAACTCAACAAACAAACCTTCTTTAGTATTATTTATTTTAGCCAAATGTTTTTTAGTCAAATCTTTAATGGTTTTATCCCATTTTTTATTGCTAAAACCACTCTGGGTTTTTAAGTCGTTTAATAAAATTTGTTCAGATTTTTTCAACATCTCAAACAAAACTTTTTCATCGTCATTTAAAGTAATTGCCTGTGCGGCTCGCACCTCTGGTCTCATTTGGGGGAAGAAAAGCACTTCCTGAATAGAACTGTTGTTGGTCATAAACATCACCAAACGGTCAATTCCAATGCCAATTCCCGAAGTTGGAGGCATACCATATTCCAATGCGCGCAAAAAATCTTGGTCTATAAACATCGCTTCATCATCACCTTTTTCAGTTAGTTTTAACTGTTCTTCAAAACGTGCGCGTTGTTCAATAGGGTCATTTAATTCAGAATAGGCATTTGCCAATTCTTTTCCGTTTACCATCAGTTCAAAACGCTCTGTTAACGCAGGATTTGAACGGTGTTCTTTTGTTAACGGACTCATTTCTTTTGGATAATCGGTTATAAATGTAGGTTGAATATAATGGTGTTCACATGTCGAACCAAACAATTCATCAATCAATTTGCCAACTCCCATAGTTTCATCAACGGCAACACCCACTTTTTTACAAACCTCTTTTAATGCTTTTTCATCCATTCCTGCAACATCAAATCCGGTATGAATTTTTATAGCTTCTAAAATAGGAACTCTTGGATAAGGTGCTTTAAAACTTACAATATTTTCACCAATTTGAACGTCTGTTGTTCCATTGCTGTCCATGGCCACTTTTTCCAACAATTCTTCGGTCATATTCATCATCCAATGGTAATCTTTGTAAGCAACATAGAGTTCCATAACTGTGAATTCTGGATTGTGGGTTCTGTCCATTCCTTCATTTCTGAAATCTTTTGAAAACTCATAAACGGCATCAAATCCGCCAACAATCAATCGTTTTAAATACAATTCATTGGCAATTCGCAAATACAAAGGCATATCCAATGCATTGTGATGCGTTTTAAAAGGACGTGCCGCAGCGCCACCAGGAATTGGCTGTAATATGGGTGTTTCAACTTCCAAATAATCTCGTTTATTGAAAAAATCGCGGATTGAATTGGTAATTTTTGTTCGTTTTATAAATGTTTCTTTTACGTGGTCATTTACAATTAAATCCACATAACGTTGACGATATCTTAATTCAGCATCAGAAAAAGCATCATACACTTTTCCGTCGGCATCGGTTTTAACCACGGGAAGCGGACGTAAACTTTTTGAAAGTACCGTTAGTTCTTTAACATTTACTGATTTTTCACCAACTTTCGTTTTAAAAACTTCGCCTTTTACGCCAATAATATCACCCATATCCAACAATTTTTTGAATACAGTATTGTACATGGTTCCTTCAGCATCAGAAGAAATTTCGTCGCGGTTAATGTAAAGTTGCATTCTTCCGCTGGCATCTTTTAACTCGGCAAAAGAAGCTTTTCCCATAATTCTTCTGCTCATTATTCTACCTGCCAAAACGACTTCCTTTCCTTCAAAAGCATTGAAATTTGTCAAGATTTCCTTTATGGTTGCAGTGGTTTTAAATTCTTCTGCCGGATAAGGATTTATACCCAAATCACGTAATTTTTGTAAGGATTCTCTTCTTATTATTTCAAGTGGTGATAACTGCATTTTATGGTGTTTTATAATTACTTTTTGTTAATGGTGAGCAAAGATACAATCAATTCAGAAAAATTGGCAATTTAGAAAGAAAAAGTGTTTCGAATTCGAAATCAAAAAAATATTTATATATTTGCGTATCGCAGTGTTGGCGATTTAGTTGTGTTGCTTTGACGTTTTTAACGTCAAGGTTTTTAAAACCAATGGAAAGCTTCCCGAATATCGGGACGCTTTTTTTGTTTTAGATTACTTTATATTTAGTTTGAAATCCCAAAGAAGGCCTCTTTATATTCCCAAAAAATGGAAATATACATTCCTGTGAATACTACACAAACTATAAATTTTAGAAAGGTTGAAGTTAAAAACCCTATAAATGAACCAAAAGCAGCTTTTCCGGCTTTTTTTAAATCTTTGTGGTCTTTAATAAGTTCCCCAATTAAAGCACCTAAAAACGGACCAAAAATAATTCCTATTGGGCCGAAAAAAATCCCAAAAATAAGTCCAATCATGGAGCCGTTTACACCATATTTACTGCCTCCAAATCTTTTTGTTCCAAGAGAAGGCAGTATATAATCAATGATAGAAACGAGTAGGGCAACACTCAGGGTTATTCCTAAAATAGTCCAATCCATTGGAATCGCTTTTGT
>JBAZGP010000291.1:0-4911 GCA_041652835.1 Lutibacter sp.
AGGGGGCTTGATTGTAACTATACTTTCAATTCGGCTCTACTTCGACTCCGCTCAGTAACCACGCTCAATGACCTAAATTTAACTTTGTACTTTTATCCTATCCCCAACCCTTTCCCAAGGAAAGGGGGCTTGATTGTAACTATACTTTCAATTCGGTTCTACTTCGACTCCGCTCAGTAACCACGCTCAATGACCTAAATTTAACTTTGTACTTTTATCCTATCCCCAGCCCTTTCCCAAGGAAAGGGAGTTTGATTGTAACTATATTTTCAATTCGGTTCTACTTCGACTCCGCTCAGTAACCACGCTCAATGACCTAAATTTAACTTTGTACTTTTAATATTTAACTTCTAATATTTATCTTTCAGCTTTAAACATCATTCACATAAATACACAAAGTATCAGTTGAAATCTTTTTAATATGGTCGGGTAATTTCTTCAATTTAGGCGCTTTTACGCCATTTTCAAATTTTGTGTTTCCTACAAAAACATAGGCATCATCCCATAAATTTTCATCAATAAAAGTTTGCAGTATTTGTGCTCCACCTTCAACAATTACAGACTGAATTTCATGGTTAAACAACACCTTACAAATTTCTTCAGCTAAATTATTACCGAAATCTAATTGTTCAAAATAAATATTTTTACTGGTGCTTCTGTTTTGTGTTTTTTCAGTTAAAACAATTGTTTTTTGGTTTCCGTCAAACAAATTATAATGTGAAGGGATTTTCAAAGATTTGTCCAACACAATCCGAACCGGATTCAATCCGCCCCAATTTCTTGCATTTAATTTCGGATTGTCATTTAATGCGGTAGTTGTCCCCACCAAAATAGCTTGTTCTTCGGCACGCATTTTATGCACCAATTGCTGCGAATAGGTGTTTGAAATCCAGTTTGGCGAATTTTCAGAAGTTGAATCGCGTAATTTATCGATAAATCCATCTTCAGTTTCTGCCCATTTCAAAATAATAAAAGGTCTTTTTTTGTTGTGAAAAGTAAAAAAGCGTTTGTTCAAATTTAAACATTCACGCTCTAAAACACCAACAATTACGCTACATTCATTGTTTTGTAAATGCAAAATCCCTTTACCACTTACCTTACTGTTGGCATCAACACTGCCAATAACCACTTTTTTTATGCCGTTTTCCACAATTAAATTCGCGCAGGGCGGCGTTTTCCCATAATGAGAACACGGCTCCAAATTCACGTAAATTGTAGCATCCTTTAATAAAGATTTGTCTTTGACGGAATTAATGGCGTTAACTTCGGCGTGAGGTTCACCCGCTTTTTGATGCCAGCCCTCGCCTATTATTTTATCGTTTAAAACAATTACGCAGCCAACCAACGGATTAGGATAGGTAAAACCCAAACCGTTTTTTGCCAATTCAATGCAGCGATTTATATATTTTTCGTGTATATTCACACTTCAAAAATAAGATATTAAAATGACTCACAGCAACTTTAAAATTAGGAAAATTCAACTTAAAGACAATCCGAAAATAGCCAAAACCATACGCACTATTTTAATTGAATTTGGCGTTCCAAAGGTGGGTACGGCTTATGCCGATAAAATTTTAGACACTTTATATGAAACTTATGACACCGAAAACGCAGTTTATTTTGTAATTGAAAAAGATGGCGAAATTTATGGCGGCGCTGGCGTAAAACTGTTAGATAATTATGAAGGAAAAGTTTGTGAACTCCAAAAAATGTATTTTTTGCCTGAAGCAAGAGGCATTGGTTTTGGTAGTAAAATGATGGAAATTTGTTTAAATAAAGCCAGAGAATTTGGTTTTGAACACTGTTATTTAGAAACCTTGCCTTATATGGAAGAAGCTCGAAAATTATACAGAAAAGTGGGTTTTACGGATTTAGATGGGCCTATGGGAGACACAGGCCATTATTCCTGTAATTTGTGGATGCTTAAAAAATTATAATGCAAATTCAAGAATTTAAACGTCATTTTTTTCAGGAACTTTCCAATTTATATCCAGAAACCGAAATTCAATCTTTTTTTAATATTTTAATTGAGTTTAAGTTGCATTTATCTCGAATTCAATTGGCACTTGAACACAATTTTAACCTCAATAATGACGATTTGGATTTTCTGAAAAGTGCTTTGTCTAAATTAAAAAATCAAATTCCGATTCAATATATTGTAGGAGAAACCGCATTTTACGGACTCATATTTAAAGTGGATAAAAATGTATTGATTCCACGACCGGAAACAGAGGAATTGGTTAACTGGATTGAAAAAGACCACAAAAACAGCAATTCTCCCAAAATTTTAGATATTGGCACCGGAAGCGGTTGCATTGCCATTTCATTAGCTAAAAACTTACCGAATGCAGCAGTTTCGGCAATTGATATTTCTTCGGAAGCGTTAAATGTTGCCAAAAATAACGCCATATTAAATAATGTGAAGGTTAATTTTATACATACCGATATTTTAAATCTTCAAAAATTAGAAGCAAATTTTGATGTTATTGTAAGCAATCCGCCTTATGTTCGTGAATTGGAAAAAGCACAAATGCAACAAAACGTATTGTCTAACGAACCGCATATTGCCTTATTTGTGGAGAACGAAAATCCGTTATTATTTTACAATAAAATTGCAGAGCTGGCAAAAAACCATCTTTCAAAAAATGGGGTTTTATATTTTGAAATCAATCAATATTTAGGAGCAGAAACTATTGATTTGCTAAAAACAAAAAAATTTAAAAATATCGAACTGAAAAAAGATATTTATGGAGTTGACAGAATGATAAAATGCTTGGTGTGAGTTTTTGGTTGTTGGTCATTATAGTTAAAGCATCTAAAAAACACCCTTTTAGATTTAATTAAAAAATAAATTTTATTGTATTGGTAATTTCGCATTAATGATTGGATCCTTCGGCTATGCTAGGGTATAGGTTCTGCTTTTTTAAATGAAAATTTTATTACTGCAAGGTTAAATCAGTATATTAATATTTTAAACTAATTGATTGTTAGACTGTTATTCTTTTTTACCGCAAGGGTCGCAAAGAAAAAGCAAAGGTCGCAATATTGATTATAGTTGATTTACAACACATTGCGTACATTGCAATTACATCTAAAGCTTTGTATTACAGATTATTATCATACTGATTAGTAACAAATGGCACAATTTTAAAATTTGAGAAAGAATAAATGTTTAACTTTAAATTTTAAAAAACGAAAAATTTATAAAATTATGGTGTTTATGAATTGAATGTTAAAGAAATGCAAGAAACTGAAGGTGGACTAATTATTATACAATGATTGAAAAAGATTACTTTATGAGGTTGGTTGCAACCCTTTTTGATGCTATTAATCAAATAATTAATGGTATTGAAAATGATGATATTGAAAATGTTAAAATTCAAATCGACCATAGTTATATGCTATTAGGCAATGAATCTTCATTTTTTATTGATGAAGATTTTGAAGAAATATTAAAATTATTCAAAACAAAAGATGGTGACTATTTAAAAAGAGTTCAAATGCTTTCTGAACTCATGTATTACGATAGTTTAATTCAAAAAAATAATGAATTAAAAAATATTATTCTAAACAAATCCATACGTTTATTAGAATACTATATTAAAAATACTAAAGAGTATTCATCTGAAATAAATAATAAACTAATTGCAATGAAAAATGAGTATAATAGTTTTTCTCAATAATATTTTGACTGTTTTAAATAGCCTACATTCAATTTAAAATGTTTATCTAAATTCAAATAATCAATTTAGATTCAACTATTTAACACTAAAAATATCATCTTCCTTTTTTTAATTGTAAATTATCAGCTTACTGCTATGTTGTTGCAGTGAACAAACCTAAATTCCTACTGAATGGATTAAAGCCACAAGACAAACCAAGTTAAAGATATATGGAAATCAACATTTTAAAACCTAAAATATTGGCTTGAACAAATTTCCTTTTGACTAAAAAATTCTAAAAAGCCAATATTGGTTAGGTTTTTTATTGTCTAATTTCAGTAATTTAAAACAACATTTATAATTATCAGAATTAGGAATGAAAAAATTAAAATCAAAGACTATAAACAGCCCATAATTTAGCAAACACGTTGAAGCTATTTTATAAATTGTTACACATGCGGATTTAAAGTGCAAATCCGCACATCTAATTTTTTCTTTAAACTTTTAAACTTTCACCTTTAAACTTTTAACTTTTAACTTTTAAACTTTATACTTTCACCTTTAAACTTTTAAACTTGCATATTTACTTCACATTGCGCTGAATATTAATTGATTCTACGTGAATGGCTTTAAATATTTCTTCCACAAACTCTTTGCTCAGACCTTTTTCCTCTGCGGCTTCTGCCATGGTTGCCAATATATCGGCCCATCTGCTACTTTGTAAAATAGCTACATTCTCTTGATGTTTCAGCCTTCCAATTTGTTCGGAAATACCCATTCTGTCCTTCAACAATTCAATTAAATTGTTATCAAGAAAATCCAATTCTTTTCTGTGCATCGTCAATTTTCGTTGAAATTCTTCTTTACTGCTACTTTTCTGACGAATTTTTAAATCGAAGGTCATTTGATCCAATTGTGCTGGCGTAATTTGTTGTTTGGCATCACTCCATGCATTGTCGGGATCGAAATGCGTTTCAATCATAAATCCGTCGTAATTTAAATCGAGTGCCGTTTGTGAAACATCCATCAAAGTATCTCTTCGTCCACAAATATGTGAAGGATCAATGATTAAAGGTAGATCAGGAAATTCTTTTTGAAGCTCAATGGCCAAATGCCATTTCGGCTTATTGCGGTAATGCAGCGAATTATAGGTTGAAAAACCTCTGTGAATTGCACCCAATTGTGTAATTCCAACTTCATATAATCGCTCAACAGCACCTAACCACAAAGCCAAATCGGGATTTACCGG
>JBAZGP010000292.1:0-4908 GCA_041652835.1 Lutibacter sp.
TTTGGCTTTGTCATTTAACTCTATTATTTTATCCATTAAACACGGCATGATAGAAAAAAGAACCGACCCGTCTGGATTATGCACTACTAACTGACTGTCGTCTTTTATTTTTGTGCAGGCATACCAAAAAGCAATTTCGCTGTATTTAAAAATCCTGATTGCTTTCTTTGATCCACTTTTGCAAAAAGCAAATCTATTCCCCCGTTTAATGATGTGGTATTTATCCATTTTTGTCATTTATTTTGTGCAAGATACTTGACTTTTGTCAACGAAATTAATATGATACGTTTATTTTTTTTCATTCCAAAAAAGATCGGCAATAGAATCTTGGTGATCTTCTATGAATTTTAGTAAAAATTCTTCAGTAAGATTATGTGTAGCTTTATTTATTTTACTGTTTAATCTAAATACCTTAACAAGTATTTCGTCAATTTCTTTATCAAATTCTGCCATAACTATAAGTTTTAAATATTTAATTTATTCTGGCATCAACTGCCGTCTTATAACATTCCTTCTAATTTTATTCTTTTTAAAGTCCTGATAAACCGGACTGCTTCTTTTTGTTGGGATAAACCTTATTCCACTAAAAATAACCCCATTTTGTGTCTTGAAAAGTATTTCTGTTTGAAATGGAGGCTGTTTCTCTTTTGCAGTAATCCACGGAGATTCAACCATATCTCCAATTTCAAATAATTCATCTTTATTAAATCCATGTTCATTTCCAAATTCAAAAAAGTACCCACCGTAATACTTCACTATATCATAATCCCCCAAGGGGAACCTCTTAGCCCAATAATAACCTTCTTTCATTTGTTTTTATAAAGTTTTAATATTTGCCCTTTTGTCAACAAAATTAATAATCCTCGTTTCTGCTTCGTTAATTGCAGATAACAATTCTTTTATGTCCGATGAAGGATTAAGCACGCTATCCAAATAAGCAAATAAGGCAAACTTTAAAGCCCCGTGGTAAGTTTCATTCTTTGTCACAATGGGTTTCCCAGTCTTTTTGTTTATTCCCCCGATTGATTCATACCGGAGTATCCAATTGTAGGCATCTTTTTCAATTGAGTAATTTTTATCTAATTTCATAATTTTGTTTTTGTTAATTAAGCCCGAACCCATCCATCGTTTTTATTTGTCCCAATAGCCTTTTTGCTTAAGGCATCGGCTTCTTCGTTTTGTTCACGGGGAATCCACCTCATAAAAACAACATTGTTTTTCTTAACATCTTCCAACTCCAAAAGTGTTTGTTTCCCGTGTTCAACATAACTACCTCTTTTGATTTTCATCCTTCCGGTCGCTTGGTTTATCACCATTTGCGAATCGCCAGATATGTAAATTTCATTACCAATTTTGCCAACAAAATATTCAAGTAGTTGTCGCAATGCTATATGTTCTGCAACATTGTTAGTGTTCCCTGATTTTCTTTTAATCATATCAGATTTAGTAACCACTATCTTACCATCTTTATCTTTTATAACAACGCCTATTCCCATATTGCCTCCGGGGTTGCAGTCGCAAGCACCATCAAAATAACAATAAAATTTGCTCATCCCTGTCTGTTTCTTTTTTAGGTTTGTATAATGTCAATTCTTTTTGTTTTAATTTTAATCCCGGCGTAATTTGTATGTGAGTTAATTCATCATACAGTTCGGTAAGTTTTTGGGGTTCTGTGGTCAAATAAGCAAAAAATTCAGTTAAACTTCCCATTTTCACTTTTTAGAATCAATATTATTGAATAAATAAGAATTACAACTAACCTGAAAAACGAACCCATCTTTAATAAAGAAATAGGGTAAATCAATTTTCCAGCCGAAATCTTCACAAATTTTCTTAATATTCCGCTTAATAATAAGCCAACCCTTTTTTGAAAGAAATTTCAATGTAGTGTATAATTCAGATACCGAACAATTAAATTCACGGCAAAAGGAAAGAATACTTTGTTTGTAATTAAACTCGGTTTCATCAGACCCTAAAACCCCCCATCTTTTAGCCAAGCGTTTGCCAGACTTAAAATCTTTAAGAGTTTTAGGTTCATTCAATAGTTTTGTAGATAAACTCCGTTTCGTATAAACATATTCTGCCAGCCAAATTTTTCTTTTGATTATTCCTCCCCTGATAAAATGGACGTAATCTTTGAACTCTTTGGCGTATCCTTTTTTAATTCGGATTTTAACCGTTTTTTCTGTATGCAGTTTTACTATAATTAGGCAATTATCTTTGATTAGCGCTATATTATGATACATTAAATTTTCAATGTATTTCTTTATTGTTGTGTGGTGGAAGTTAAATCCTTTTTCTGATAATTTCTTCTGGAGTGAATGGGGGTTGTAGTTTTTGATTGCAGAACTAACATATATTTCCTTAATCAACAACGCGAAGGCAATTGATTTTATGGATTTGTTGTCCTGAAATTTTTCTATGTTTTCTAAATCTATTCTCATAATTAAAATGAGAAATCCCGACCAGTTTACACCAGCCGGGAAGTATATCTTAAATGGAAATAAACTCTCCAATGAAAGTTTCTAAAAAATATGTTATTGTAATTCCGCATTAAAGATGTACTTTTTCTCATCGCAAATGTAGTAATGATATTCGACACTGCAAAATATTTTGGCAATTATTTTTTGTTTTAATGAAAATATATTATCTTTGTTGCATGAAAATATATAAATCATATTTGTCCCTATCGAGTAGCCTGTATTTACAGATTACGAGGGAGAACTATGATTCTTAGTGCAGAAAAGCACAATAGAGATAGTAAGCTCCTTCGGAAACGTCGGGGCTTTTTTTATTGGAAGATTGGCAGAGTGGTTAATGCAACGGTTTGCTAAATCGTACATCAGCAATGGTGCAAAGGTTCGACCCCTTTATCTTCCGCAATGCTACTCTGGGCTAATTTGGTAAAGCCATTAGGTTTAAGCCCTAATGAATCCCGGTTCGAGTCCGGGGAGTAGTACAACGCCGAAGTAGCAGAATTGGCACGTGCGGCAGTCTTAGTAACTGCAAACTGCGGGTTCAAATCCCGCCTTCGGTACATGGAAGTATAAACCACAGTAGGTCTAAGTGGAACGGTCTTGAAAACCGTAGGTCGCTCAAAACGGCGTGGGGGTTCAAGTCCATCTACTTCCGCAAACGGGAAAGATGGTAAGCGGGCGAAATCAGCAGACTGTAAATCTGTCGTTAATTCTATCGGGGTTCAAATCCCTGCTTTCCCACAAAATTATTTTTGTGTTATAAAACATACTTGGCAAAAATTTATTACCTTTGGGGTTTTAATTATGTATGCAGACAGTAGAGGCTACAAGTGTTTATAAAAGGTTGCATGATGCTTATGACCCGAAGAAACAACAACGGCAGGAAAAACAGGGGTTTGTTTTAGAGGGGGCCGGTGGATCGGGTAAAACTTTTGCGATAATGGATTTTCTGATAATTGATTATTGCCAATCCAATATAAACAAAGGTAAAAAAATATTAATTTTAAGGCAACAATATTCAGACATAAAAGATTCAGTCCTAAGCGACTTCCTTGAACTACTTGTAAAATTTGGGATGTACCGGGAAGAATATCACTCAAGGTCTAATCCGCAAAATTACGATTTATTGGGAAATCACATTATGTTCCGGGGCTTGGATGCAATGGGGGCGCACGGCAAAAGGAACGATGTAATCTGGATAAACGAGGCAATGGAGGCGGATAAGGATGCTTTCGACCAATTAAACCAACGGTGTAACGATATTTTTATACTCGACTATAACCCATATTTTACAGAACATTGGATTTACAATAGTGTGATTACCCGCCCAGATGTTACATTTTTCCATTGCCCCTTATATTATGAAAAATTCGATAAGGACGGTAATTTTATAAAGTTTGAATTAAGCAATCCGCTTTTACCTTCGGGGCAGTTGAGTGAATTGCTTTCCCGTGAACCCACCCACCCCGAAGATAGGCATTTGCCCGAAAAAGACCGAAGGCCGCACCCGACAAATATTACCAATGGAACAGCAGACGATACGCTTTGGAAAGTTTATGGGCTTGGTTTAAGGGCGCAGCATGAGGGGGTAATATTCAGGCACGTAAATTGGATTGACCAATTCCCGGATAATGTAAGGTATTGGTATGGAATTGACTGGGGGTTTACAAATGACAAAACCGCCCTTGTTAAAATCTATGTTGACGAAAATTCAAAACCCAAAAAGATTTTTGCCAAAGAACTATGCTACGTGCCGATAGATAACCCGGCAGCGGTAAGCGAATTAATGCAGGGGCTTGGGGTTGAAAGGAACATAAGGATTATCGCCGACAGTTCCGACAAATATGTTTCAGCCACTAAGGGAGGGGTTGAAATGGTAAAAGATTTAAAAAGTTATGGTTGGAACATCGAGAAAGTAAGCAAAACCCACGACAGGTATTACTGGATAACAAAGGCAAAAGAATACCAACTTAACATAGTCCGGTCGCCAAACTTCAAGAAAGAACAAGAGAACTGGTGTTGGAGGACGGTTGCCGGGGTAAGGCTAAACCAGCCTATTGATAAGTTTGACCACCTTTGGTCGGCTATGCTTTATGGGTTAATGGGGGGTATTAAAAAACCGAGGAAAATGTTTTGGTGAAATAATAAAAGATATTTTTATATTTTTATTTGTATGTTATAAAACATATTTGTATCTTTGCACTAAATATATTTGCGAGTGATATTACTATTGCCCAAAATAAAGGAAACCCTTAATTCGGAGATAAGTCCACAAATTAAGGCGGAAAGGAAAATGAATGATAAACTATTGCTTCACGTAGAGGGGATAGGGCTTCAGAAGTTTTTGTCGCAAATAAACAACTATGAGAACTCAAAACAATTCGAGGCAAGGGAAAAACACGCAATATCAAATAAGCCATTTGTAGAAGAA
>JBAZGP010000293.1:0-4902 GCA_041652835.1 Lutibacter sp.
AGAAAAACTAATAGAAACAGAAAACGAAGCATGGAATTTAGCACGAGCATTTGCACGTAAAACAGTTGGGAAATGTGTTAATATTTATGTGATAGATAGTAATTTTAAACCAATAAGTAAAATTTTTATTGAGAATAGGAGATAGATGTTATGAAAAGACCTAAGCTAAATGTAAAAGAATGTGTAAAAAAGATAAACAGATTTAGAAAATGGACACCAGCACCACCTATAAATTTAGAACCATTGGGAGAAGGAATACCAATAGAAGAAATGAAAGATTATTTAAACATACCTGTTAAAGGTACTGGATTAAGCAATGCGGAAATTGAAAAATTATTTAAGAAGGTTTTATGATATTTAAAAAATACGGTCACATAAGAACACGTTTAGACGAAATGATGGAACTGGATAAGTTCTGGAAAGGTGGATTGGTTGATATAAAACTATATGATAAATTTGGTAAATTTAATTATTATAAAGAACCTGAATTTGGATCGCTTGGATCATTTAGGTTTATTACTCGTACCACAAGAGGATGGGAAGACTTAAATATTTATGGTAATATAATTCCATTACCAAAAGGGAAAGGAAAAACTATTAAATTTAAACGTAGATTACATCCGTTAGGAGAAGGTGAAATAGGGCATTCATTATTTGATTACATGTTTAATTGTCAACAACAACCAATTGCGTATAAAAGTCAAGCGGAACTTCAAGACTATTATTGTAGGAGATAGTGTGGATAAAATATGCAACAACTGTAAAAACCATTGTGATCTCTATTGCATGAAAGGTTATAAAAGAAACATAATTACAGTAGAAAATGGATTGATTACTATACCGGAATATAGTAATTGTAAGGATTATGAATTACAAAATAAAATTAGGATAAAATATGAAATCGGAAATAGAATTAACCATATTAAAATCAGAAATGATATATTTAATCGATAAATACTTAGAACTATATGGGAATTGTAGTATAAAAGTAAATGATAAAGGAAATGTTGAAATTAATGCGGAGGGGTTACAACCCTCCGACACCTAATCCTTTTTTCTTTTTTACTGGATAGTTAGGTATACCTATTGAAGAAAGAGCTGATCCCATTATCGTCTGTTCTTTATCGGAAAGCCCTTGTAACGGGATAGGCTGGATTCCTTTTACGAAGTCTGCCAATTGTTCTTCCGGGGTTCTCTTCGCTCCATATTGACTTTTCCCACTAACCCATTCCACAAAAGGTTTACTTATAGTAGGATTTAATCTATGATAAACAAAACTTCTTGGGTCTGTTACTAAATGAATAACATCCCCCTGTACTGTTCTCATAGAATATTGCTTCCCGTCTACTATAACAGAAAATGGTTTATCAAAATGAGGACTCCCACTAATTGCCATGTTCATTATTCTTGCAGGCAAGTATATTCCTAATGCTCCACGAACTAATGCAGTTACCTGTTCTTTCCCATAAGGTCTCATAGCTTGACCAAAAAACTTTAATCTATCTTCAAGGAACTGAGGGGCCAAAAGCATTAAACGTAAAGTATCCTGAGTGGTTGGGTTTCTTCCTAAGTATTTATAATTCTGTTCGCTAAATGCAGCATTAACCTGTTTTGCACTCAACATTGATATTTGAGTATCGCTAAGTTTTTTTGAATACCTTTTAGCGTTACGTTCATATATGTCTTTAAAAGCAGATTGTTTTAATCTCGGAAGCCAATCTTCCCACATATATCCTGCGTACTTTTGATTTAATGCTCCTATTCCTGGTATTTTATTTATTAATCCGGATGAAAAAACACCTTCAGAAAACTCATTTAAAGCATTATGCCCGAACAACATTAATCCATTATTTATTCCTTTCCGAGTAATAGGGTCAGCTAAATCCAACGCTTTCATCCCTACTGGAATAACTTTATGCTCTAAAGCATGACCAGCTATATTTACTTGATGAAATGGAGAAAGACTTAACATTGTATTCTTAAACCCACTGGAAACTTTTAATAACGCTCTACCCGGATAAACGTCTATATCTTCCCCAAGTCTTACTGCCGTATTTGTAATTTTAGATTTTCCAAGAACATTTTTTAAATGCCCATATGCTTCCGGGTGTACTACTAAATCTCCTTGAAGCATTATATTTTTCCCATCCTGCGATCCTAACCATTTCCATTTTCTAAGTGACGGATGATTTATTGTCCTATAATCTGAAAATTTTTCAGGCAACCCTTTTGGCTTTATTAAATATGCGGATGAATTCTCAGCAGTATTTGCTACTGGTTGGGAATAACCTGATGGATGTAGTAAAGGCCTCCCATCTTTTGCTTTGCCTTCAAGTAATCTTTTCATTGTAGTTCTTGTGCTTATGGCTTCATTCATAGCTTGTTGGTAAGCTGTAATATTAAACCCTATTCTTTTTTCTGGATTCATCCCAGCCTGTTCTGCATCGAATAAAGAATCGAAAAATCTTTTTTTAGCAAACGATGGATTTTCTCTAAATACTCCAGCATTTATTTCAGACATCAATTTTCTTGAACTTGCTTTTTTTACAATAACATTATTATCGCCTTTATATATATGATTGACATAATTTTCTAAAGCATGGTCAATCATACCTTCCTGCATAGCTTTATCAAAACTTAAATCATAAAATTTACGAGCATCAGCAGCAAACATTTTTTCCTGTTCAGTTAAATTTAATGCTTCTTCATATCCTTTTTTAAATTTCTTACCGGATTTCCCAGCCCATTCTTTAATTTTAGTTGCATCTCCTCCAGCTTCCATCCAGTTATTTATTGCTACTTGTCTATTATCTTTTATTGATTCTTTTATCCATTTAGCAAACTTAGATGTTTCATAATCACTTACTTGTTTATCTCCTAAATATTCTCCAAGTATTTTAAGATAATCAGATTCTTGTGGAGGTCTTTTCCACATATCCCATAATGCACTTGAAACACCTTTTATTTTTTCAAATCCTTTAAATTCTTTTGGTTTAACTTTAGATGTTTGGTCTGCTATTATACCAGCTATTCCTGCTCTTTGTCTAAATGTATTTTCACCAGTACTCATTTTACCAAGCATATTTTCATATTGATTTATGTCTGGGGAAGGTACAGATAAAGTAATATTATCAACTCTTCTTACTGGTAAATTTAAGTCATTTAAATTTTTAGAAACTACATCAGTCATTTCTTTTGAATCTTTAATTTCCTCGAATCCTTTATATACGCTTTCCATTGTATCATCAAGAAATTGCTTAGATTCCTGTAATGCTTCTTTTGTACCTTTCTTTGCTATTTGCTGTGATATTTTTCCAAATGTAGTTTTCCCTAAAGACGAAACAATGTCGTACCCTCCCATAGTAGTTTGAGATACGGTTTCCTTACCTATGTTTGATACTACTTTCTTAATCCCACCTTTGAGGCCTTTAGCTAATCCTCCACCTAATCCAAATCCTATTATTTCAATAGGATCAATCATTGGCTCTATATTGGCTTCAAACGCATTAATGTAAGGTGCAGCAAATTTTTGTCTTTCATCAAATTCTTTTGAATTTTTAGCCTTATTCATCCAATCCCATGTTTCTACTTCATTTTCAAATATCTTAGGCATAGGCTTTTGAATAGGCTGTGTAGCACCTAATCCCTGAGCGGCGTAATTCATAACCTTTTGTTTCTGGGATTCGTTAAAGGAATATGTATCCGAATAGGCTTTATAACGATTCTGAATTATGGATTCTATTTCTGGATTAGGATCGTATTTTGATTGTTGTACAGTAGGTTTTTCTAATGTACTCTCTTTAGCACCAAACGCATTTGGAGTTTCTACAATTCCAAATGCATTTTTAGATTCTTCAATTCCAAATGCGTTTGCCATTATCTCACCTTGCTTGTATCATACCCAGCTTTCTTAGCCCGTCTTGTAGCTTCTGCACCATCACCGCCAGCTTCCTTCATGAATCTGTCAACATCTGCCTGAGTTAATGGCTTCATGCCGGATGGTGGTTTAGTATCTGGCTGGATAGTAATCGGGTTTCCACTTTCATCTTCATCAATTACTACACTTCCATCTTGTAATTGCACAACAAGTTTTTTGGTTTCCCATCCTAACTTTTTACCTATCCATGAAGATTTATCCATTGCCCTTAGTTTACCATTATATTGAGCAGCCCATTTATTCATTACATCAGCATAGTCTGTTTGCTCTTTATATTCCATATTATTAAAATCCTTAATACCCTTGTATAGTGGCATTAAATCTTCTTTTTTAGTACCGTACCCTTTCCCACCAGTTACCCATGTCCACTGATATTCAGTAGGGTCTTTCCCTTTGAAAGATTTTACGTTCTTGAATATTTTATTTATCTGTTCAAAATTAGGATCATTTTCAGGCATCCCAAATCCGGTGTATGTCCCTACTGGCCCCGGTAAATATACTTCTTCTTTAGTAACAGGATGAACTCCTTTAAATTGATAACTTTTTAATGTTCCCAGCCCTCTATTAGGATTTCTATTAGAAGCTCTTAATCTTTCAGACTCTCTATCTCGTATGTCAAATTCAACCCTGTCTTCCCTAGGTACTTTAGCTCCCATTGCCTGAAGTTGTAACCGTGTACGGTCATCAAGTTCGAGTCTTTCTTCAGGAGTTAAAGGGCGTTGCTGCTGTTCGTTTATAGGACGAGTCATAGGCTTCATTCCGGTAGGTTGCATTGTCCCATGCATAGGATTATTAGGATCGTTCTGGAAGTCGTATCCGGTAGGTTCTTGAGTAAGCCCGGTAGGCTGGTACTGAACTACTTCGGTGATGCCTTCCTGCTTTGTTTTATCGTAAGCTCCAAGAGCATCCATGAGAGAATTATGGTATGTCTCTCTCTGGTCTTTTGCACGTTTCTCGGACATGTA
>JBAZGP010000294.1:0-4898 GCA_041652835.1 Lutibacter sp.
AAGGAGTCTATGTCAAATAGCTTTGGAACCGCAGCGACTGAATATCCCTATTTTAAAGGCTCCAAACTCTTCCATAATTCTAGTTCTAGCGATAAATTTGCGCTTGTCTTTGCAATACATAGAACTGACTTTGTTAGCTTTAAAGAATCAATTAAAAATATTGTTCTTGACGAAACTAAAGCTATAAACCACGCCGTTTATGGAAAACTTACACATATTATTTTAGAACATAATTTGTGGGGAGCTATAAAAGGATCTATACTTGGCGACATAGTTTATAATACAGCAAGTGAAGCGGACATACTTGCTTCCTGTACCTTTCAGGAACATACGGAGGACGAGACGGTAGCTAAAAAGGATGTTGAAGTTGAGAACAAGACAGCAACTAATTTCGTAGATGATGAAACTAAGTTTGATGTAACGCTCTCAACAGGCGATCTTTCAGCGATATCTGGTTTGGCATCAAAAATGAGTTTGCTTTATGCAGGCATTCTTGACAGTTCAGTTGTCCAGGCATTCAATGATTTCAGTGCAGCGATCAACGCCCTGGTCATTGATAGTACCAAAATTATGAGCACTTTCAAAAAGATTTTGGAATTGCCAAACATGCTCACCAGTCAACTTAATTTGACAAATAGGCTGGCACTTTTGAAACAGCAAGCAACCGCGATCAAAACAGTGCCCATCAACTCTTATAATATCGCACTTTTCAATATAAACTGCATGACCTATAATACAGGAGTGACTTCACGCACAGCATTTGTAAGTGAAGCTACATTGAAAGCTGCGGCAGGAATTAAAACGGTACCAATTTAAAATTAATACATATGAAACCAACAATCGGAAGAGTGGTGATCTATAACACTACAGAAGAACAAAGGGAATTAATGCTTCAAGCGAATAGTGCTCCTAAACTAATACGTGAAGCTGGGGTCGCCCCTAAACAATTGCCGGCTATTGTTACCTCAGTTTGTAACGAAAGCCAAGTTAACCTACAGGTTATCTTAGATGGACAGGCTGGGACATTCTGGCTAACTACAGTTGATCAGGGAGACAATGAGCGTCAATGGAATTGGCCTGTCATTGAAAAATAATGGCGTTCAAAGCTTTTGACATAAAATCAGAAGGTCTGATCGATCTTGCTCTGTTATTACAGCAGATCAATGATGTGGCATTGCCTTTTGCTATGCAGAACACTTTGAACGAGGTTGCCAGGGACACTAAAATGAAGAATTTGGCTAAAAGCATCAATGAACAATTTAGAATGAGACGATCCTCTTTTTTCCGTGCAAACTCAGGGTATAAAGCATATAAAGCAAAAGATTTCGGCTATAACATAAATAAGTTGAAATCAGAGGTCGGAATTGTTGGAGCAAAAAAAGAACATGATAAAGCTACTTCGCAGGTTGGAAATCAAGAAACGGCAAAACCGATAAAAAGATCGATCAATCCCTTGGGTGAGAAACTCCAAACAGCAGACAATATCGACATTTTGGGCAAAAAACCTGAAATATACGATAGTTCAAAAGATAGTATTACTCCTTTTGCTTATCTCAGATCGATACAGAGAGCACAAAGAAGAGGGGCTGGTATTATCTTTGCTAAATACGGGAGAGGTACTGTACGAAGGGTTGACAAATTCGAGCGAAAAAAACCCACAAAATATAACCCTTATAAATACCGTATAAAAACCACGCCGATCGCCTCTTATATCAAAGATGGCTACGTGTCGCTCGTAAGGGAAAGACCTTTCTTAACTAATGCTGTAAATTTATCTTTACAAAATGTTCAAAGTATTTTTGAGAAAAATGCACAAAAACAGTTTGAGAGGTTAAGAAAAAGCTAAATGTGTTTGTTATTTAATTTTTTTGGCTATCTTTGTTACTACTTTAATAATTAAACAATTAAAATTTTATTCATGAAAAATATTTTATTTTTATTAATGCTGTTTGTGAGTTTTGTCTTGTTAACTCCCGCAATCGGCTACTCAAAAGAAAAAGGAACAAAAATTGAAAACGCAAAGGATGTACAAATTGAAAGTATAGCAGTTGAACAGGAGGCAACTTGTTTTGACATCGGATTGATTAATAATGACAATCCTTATATTCTTAACGTCCTAACTGTTTCCGACAAAATGCTGAAGGGTGATTTGATCCTTAGCTCTTTGGAAGGAAAATACCTTAATCGCTACAAAACTTCAAATAAATATAAGCGGTTAGGCAACTATCAAAAGAACTATATACGACTATGCGCCCTCAAGCTATCAATTAAAACAGTATAAAAAAAAGATTTTATTTTGAACTTTACTTTGAACAAAAAGCTTCGAGTCTTCGACAATTCGAGGCTTTTTTTTATGCAATTAAAAAAGGGTGCAACTCGCGCCACACCCTTACAACAGGCAAACAGAAAAGGAATTATTTCTTTTTCTTTTTTGATTTATAGCGGAGTATGGTATAAGTCAATAGCGCACTTGCTATAAACAACCCTAAGATCATCACACTGTTAAGCATTTCATTTAGTTATTTGATTTTTATAGTCGCAAATTTCACACTGTTTCTGAACTTTTACGCTCAGATCCTTTATTTCATTCTTCATATCAGCAATTTCGGAATTTTGCCTTTTCATAGCCCTCTGCATTATTGCAATCTCCTGACTTTGCTTCCTAATAACACTATCCTTGCTGTCAATGACAGATTTAAGATCTGCAACCCTCTCCTTTAGAGATTCAACAATATCCTTATAGCTATCTATATACATTGCCAGCGTATCGGCTTCAGTTTTCTTTATATCAGCTTTATTTTTTCGTGAGCCTATCCAGTGGCCGAAAAACCCAGTGACCACCCCTACGCTAACAGGTGAAATTATATTTTCCCAATTCATTATATAAATTTTTGAACCCTATTATTGCCATATTCCACGACAAAAATATTAAAATCGTTAACTGCTATCCCGAAGGGGTTACTGAACAAACCGTTTCCAGAGCCTGTAAACCCAAATTTTGCTATAAAATTATAATCAAAATCAAAAATTTGAACCCTGTTATTGCCACTATCAGCAACGAAAATATTAGAATCGTTAATTGCGATCCCATATAAACCGCTGAATTGGCCACTTTCAGATCCAGTAGTACCAAATTTTGTTATATAGTTCCCGTCGAGGTCAAAGACCTGCACCCTGTTATTGCCACTATCAGCAACGAAAATATTAGAACCTTTCACTGCGATCCCGCGCGGCAAATTGAACTGCCCATCCAGGTTCCCCTCAGATCCGAAAGCTAATATAAAGGTTCCATCAATCTGGAATAGCTGCACCCTGTTATTATTGTAATCAGTGACAAAAATACGGCTACTATTTATCGCGATCCCTTGGGGCAAGTTGAATTGACTATCTCCAGAGCCAGCAGAGCCAAATTTTGATACGAAAGTCCCTGCAAGATCAAAAATCTGAACCCTATTATTGCTTGTTTCGACGGTGAAAATATTAGATTCATTGACTGCGATCCCACAGACACCGCTAAACTGCCCGTCTCCCGACCCAATAGAGCCAAAAGCCGATATAAAACCACTATTAAGATCAAAAATCTGAACCCTATTGTTGACGGTATCAGCAACAAAGATATTAGAACTATTTATTGCGATTCCACGGGGCAAATTGAATTGCCCGTTTGCAGAACCAACAGTCCCAAATTTTAGTATAAAATCACCATTAAGGTCCGTCAAAGTTGCATGTCTACTAACTATTGCGGTTGTGCCCTCTATAATTAGGGAACAAATCCAGCCAGGAGGAATATAATTGCAACCTTTGAGCGCTATAGCGTAACTGTTAGCGTCTATGTCCACAACAGTATCACCGCTTTCTATAATGGCATCATTCGAAAACAGGTTTGCTTTGCCTGCTTTCAGTTTATAGGCATTGATAGCATGAACAGTGCCTGTTTTGATAGTGCTAAAATAGCCTACTAAATTGCCAAAACCAAAATAAGTCCGTACATTTTCTATCTGTGCAGCAGTTAGTTCTGAAAATTTATAAGCATTTACGGGGGTGGCTATCTTTGTCATTTTATATGAATTTTTGAACCCTATTATTACCCCGATCCAGAACAAAACAGAAAGTCGCGTTTACTGCCAAATCTGAACTGTTTGAAAATTGACCATCTCCGGTCCCGACAGATCCAAATTTGGATACAAAATTACCATTTATGTCAAAAATTTGAACCCTGTTATTAACGGAATCGGCCACAAAAATATGAGAATCACTTACTTTTATGCCATAGGGGGAATTGAACTGCCCGTTTCCAGATCCGGAAGAACCAAATTTTGATACAAAAGTCCCAGCAAGATCGAAAACTTGAACCCTGCTGTTCATCGTATCCAACACAAAAATATTAGATCCATTAACATCTACATCATAGGGGTTAGTGAATTGACCGTCTCCGCTCCCTGCTGTGCCAAATTTTGATACGAAAGTCCCAGTAAGATCAAAAACCTGAACCCTGTCATGGCCGGAATCTGCAACAAAAATATTAGACGCATTGACCGCTATGCCGTGCAAATCTGAAAATTGGCCATCTCCACTTCCAGAAGAGCCAAATTTTGCTACAAAAGTCCCTACCAGATCAAAAATCTGAACCCTATTATTGCCACTATCAGCGACATAGATGTAAGAAGCGTCAACAGCTAGACCATAGGGGGCATTGAATTGCCCATCTCCAGACCCAGCAGTCCCAAAATTTGATACATAATTCCCATTAAGATCGAAAATCTGAATTCTATTATTTACCGTATCTGCAACAAAGATGTTGGAATCATTTACAGCGATCCCCCTCGGAGCGTTGAATGGCCCATTTCCACTCCCTGCGCTCCACAACTTACTAAGAAAACTACCTTCTATATCAGCGA
>JBAZGP010000295.1:0-4877 GCA_041652835.1 Lutibacter sp.
AGGACAAAAAAATGACATATAAGCTTAACTTAATGACATTGGGGGTTAGGGGGCTTCCAACATCGAAGAAAGTTCAAACCAACGCCCTTCTTTTTTATCAATTTTTTCATTAATTCCTTGAAGCTTTAACGACAACTCATTAATTTCTTCCACAGAAAGTTCAGCTTCCAAAAATTTGGCTTCAATGTCAATTTTTTGTTTGGTTAACAACTCAATATCACCTTCAATAGTATCAAATTCCTTTTTTTCTTTAAAAGACAATTTTGATTTGTTTACTGGTTTGCTTCTTGTATCCGTATTTTTTGTTGAAGTATTTTCTTCTGCAGGTTTTGAATCCTCATACACTTTATAATCGGTATAATTTCCGGGGAAATCTTCAATAACGCCATCACCTTTAAACACAAAAAGATGGTCCACAATTTTATCCATAAAATACCTGTCGTGCGAAACCACAATCAAACAACCCGGAAAATCGAGCAAAAAGTTTTCCAGCACGTTTAAGGTCACAATATCCAAATCATTTGTAGGCTCATCCAAAATTAAAAAGTTCGGATTTTGGATTAAAACCGTACATAAATACAAGCGTTTGCGCTCACCACCGCTTAATTTCTCTACAAAATCGTATTGCCTTGATCTGCTGAACATAAATCGCTCCAGCAATTGCGCGGCCGAAATTTTTCTTCCTTTGGTAAGCGGAATATATTCTCCAAATTCTTTGATGACTTCAATTACTTTTTGACCCGGTTTTATCACAATGCCATCTTGCGTGTAATGACCGAATTTTATGGTTTCACCAATCACCACTTTCCCTGAATCAACAGGCAGTTGTAGTGTAAGCATCTTTATAAAAGAAGTTTTTCCAGTTCCGTTTTTTCCTATAATTCCAATGCGTTCATTCCGTTGAAAAACATAATCAAACTTGTCCAAAATTTTTAAATCGCCAAACGATTTTGACACATGATGAAATTCAGCAATTTTAGAACCCAAACGCTCCATATCAATTTCCAACTGTACTTTATGGTTGTCTCTACGTTTATGCGCTTCCTCTTTTATAATAAAAAAATCGTCAATTCTCGATTTAGATTTTGTAGTTCGCGCTTTTGGCTGCCTACGCATCCATTCTAACTCCTTAACAAACAGATTTTTAGCCTTATCTACACTTGCTTGCTCCATAACCAATCGCTCTTCTTTTTTCTCTAAAAAATAAGAGTAATTTCCTTTATAAGTATATAAATTCCCCTGATCCAATTCTATAATTTCATTGCACACACGCTCTAAAAAATATCGGTCGTGCGTTACCATCAAAAGGGTTATTTTTTCTTTCTGAAAGTAATTTTCAAGCCATTCAATCATTTCTAAATCCAAATGATTTGTAGGCTCATCCAAAATTAGCAAATCAGATTTATGAATTAAAATCACCGCCAAAGACAATCTTTTTCGTTGTCCGCCGGAAAGAGAAGATACTTTTTGCGTTAAATCATCCAACTTTAATTTGGATAAAATTTGTTTGTATTGCGTTTCAAAATCCCATGCATTTAATCTTTCCATTTTTTCAAAAGCCACTTGGTAAGCCTTCTCATCATGGGGATTATTTAAAGCTTTTTCATATTCCTCAATCACTTTTAACGTTTCATTATCCGAATTAAAAATCGTTTCCTCCACCGTTAAACTGTCGTCTAAATTATCTTCCTGCGACAAATATTCAATTTTTATACCCTTGCGCGACACTACTTGCCCGTTGTCCGGACTCTCAAGTGCAGCAATAATATTTAATATGGTGGTTTTTCCGGTGCCGTTTTTGGCGATAAAAGCAATTTTTTGATCCTTATTTATACCGAATGAAACATTGCTAAAAAGCGCCACTTCACCAAACGACTTCGATATATTTTCAACGGATAAATAATTCATATTCCTATTTTTTGCAAAAGTACGCAATAAAACTGAGAAACAATTTCAACAATAAGGACTTGAAACTGTTGGGCGTTCCCCGCCAGCTGGCGGGTCGGGCTTTCCACTGCAATCTTTTTTTCGGATAAAAACCTCAAAAAAGTATTTCCGCTTCAATCCCTAACGCAAATTGAATTACGAATTATGAATTACGAATTACAATAAAATAAAAATAGTCTAATTTTACATTTCAAAACCCTATTAAAATTGCATATAACAACATTTCTTTAAATAAATTAAATATGAACTATATCGACTGGACCGGATCTATTGGTGTAACCCTTCTTTTATTGGCTTTCTTTCTGAATTTAAAAGACAAAATTAAAACCGACAGTTTACCCTATTTATTGTTAAATTTCTTAGGCGCCGGCATTGCCTGTTTGGCATCTGTACTATTAAATTATATGCCGTTTGTTATTTTGGAAGGCTGTTGGGCGCTGGTTTCAGCAGTGGGGTTGGTGAAATTATACCAATTTAATTTTTAAATGTTGTATTAAAAATTTGAATTATTTTTAGTTCAGTTTAGAAATAAAATTTAAGCATAGCTTAGCTACGGTTTCATTTTATGATGACAAATGAGCTAAAAAGAAACGAATTTTATGCGATATTTGAATGTTTAATTGGTTATTAGCCACTAAAAATAAAGTGACGTCTTAAATCTATTCAAATTTGTTTACATTCGTATACTCAAAAAGCACAATAACACTGTTGCAAAAACACTAATTTTCACCTTATGGAATCCATTTTAAAAGTTCAGAATTTATCAATTTCATTTATAAGTACACATTCCCTTTTAAGATTTTTTGTATATAAAAGACTTTTATCCAATTGAACTCTCGAACAAATTTAAGGAAGACGTAAAGAACTTTATCCTAATAATCCGATAATGTCTATTTCTCCCGAAGCTATTTACAGATACAAATACACGCTCTCTCAAACGCGTTTAAACAAAAAACTAATCAAACTGATAGTACGTAAAAAAACGTGGAACTGGTAGCAAAATATTAAACCATGTCAGTATTGAGAATAGACCTGAGCATGTTGAGCTTAGAGAAGGGGTCGGACATTGGGAAGATAATTTAATAATTGGCGAAGACCATAAAAGTGCTATTGGAACCATTGTAGAACGTAAAATTAGATTCACTTTAATCATTAAATTAAAATCTAAAAAAACAGAGTAAGTAGCTAAAGGATTTAGCAAAATCTTAAATCAACTTAACTCTATTTTTTTTAAAATATGACTTATGACAATGGAATTGAAATGGCTAAATACGAAAAAATTACCAAAGACACTGGTATGAAAATCTATTTTGCGCACCCATATTCCTCTTGGAAAAGAGGAATTAACGAAAACACTAATGGACTCATAAGGAAGTATCTTCCTAAAGTAACAAATTTTAATGAAATTATTGAAAAACAACTCCAAATTATTCAAGAAAAACTTAATAATAGACCTCCGAAAAATTATAGGGTATAAAACACCTAAATAAATGATGGATATTGAACGGAAATTTGGTGCTTAGGCTTCCTAAAAAAGGTAACGCTTGTTGCGTTAGAACCTTGAATGCAACTTTAAACTATCCATTTTTACTTTAAGTTTTAACAAATTGATTTTAAGTCCTATTATTTTTTTTTATTACCTGACGCACTTTTTTTGTGTTCTCTTAAATTCAACAGCTTTTACCATTTTGATTCTTTAATCAGCTAAGCTCGGAACGATACTTGTGCTTTTAGCCAAACGCTTTGGCGCAGATGATGCTTTGGCTATGAAAAGCTTTTTTGTGAGTACGGTTTTGAGTTTAATTACATTGCCCCTTATTCTTTATTTATTGCAGTGGGTTCTGACTCATGGAACAGCCCTCTGATTGAGCATAAAATAAAAGGGCAAATGTTGAAATCTGTTAATATTTCTTTGATTCTTATCCAATTTGTGGAATTTCTATACTTTCAAAAACAAGCTAAATATATTCTTTATTTTTACACTTGATAGTGATAGAACACTTTGTGTTTTTTACTTCAGCATAACCCATTTCTAAAGAAAAAATATAAAAATTATGGAGAATGTCATAATTACAAAGGTAGATATTATCAAACTGAATCTTCCTTACAAAGAACCCTTCGTTATATCATTAGGAGTAATAGAAAGCGCTACAAATGTTGTTATTCGAATTCATACATCAGACGGGTTAACAGGGATAGGGGAGTGCGCTCCTTTTGTGACCATCGTCGGAGAAACACAGGAAACCATATTTGAATTATCAAAACAGATTGCTCAAATGTTAAAAGGAAAAGACCCTTTTGCGATTCAGGATAGACTCTTCGAAATCGATCGGGCTTTAAGTGGAAATTATACGATGAAAAGTGCTTTCGATATGGCTCTTTATGATTTATTGGCTAAAAAAGCACAAATGCCGCTATATAAACTTCTTGGCGGGAGTAATACTCGTGAGGTTTTCACCGACATGACTGTAAGTATTGGTCCACCACAAAAAGTTGCCAAAGATGCTCTGGATTTTAAAAAAGCCGGATTTCCAGCCATAAAAGTGAAATTAGGAACCAATACCACCGATGATGTTGCCAGAATAAAAGCTATACGGGAAGTTGTGGGTGAAAATTATCCCATTCGCATTGATGCTAACCAGGGATGGGATACCTTAACAGCCATAAACACATTGAAAGCATTAAGTAAATACAATATTGAACATTGTGAAGAACCAATCCCGAAATGGAACATGATTGACCTACAAAAGGTCAGACAAAATAGCCCAATTGCGATCATGGCAGATGAATCGGTTTTTGACCATCACGATGCCTTTAAACTGGCAAGCATGGGGGCTTGCGATTATTTTAATATTAAATTTTTAAAATCGGGAGGCATTAATAATGCGTTAAAAATTAATGCAATAGCTGAGGCCAGTGGCATCAAATGC
>JBAZGP010000296.1:0-4871 GCA_041652835.1 Lutibacter sp.
ATCATAAAAAGAACCTGACGGGTATTTACCCCTATCGTTGGTTCTGTCTGTTTTTTACAATCCTGAATCGAAGGGTGATCCCAAAAGGAAAACGGTTTGAAACTTTTCGCACCATAACACTTTGGGTATTATGGATTGTTATTCTGCTTTTTATATTTGAAATACTATATCAATTAATCCTAATAAAGAAATGAAATCTATTACACTAAAAGATGCTAAAATTACCTTTTTGATTAACAGGGAAAGTACAACTATTGAACTATATGACCCCGTTGCCTATGTTACTTTTTTAGAAATTAAGTTGACACCTGAACAACTATCCAGTGCTTTGAGCCGATTGGGGCATACTCCCTGTACAGTTATTGTAGAACACCTTGAAGCAATCGGAAAAAAACGGGAAACCAAAAATATTGAATTTCCTATGCCAAGTTTATATGAATATAATAAACAGCAAGCAATAGCAAAAGAATTAGCTATTCAAAATACTCCGGAAGGATGGGAACCTGATTTATATTTTGGTTCAAGAGAAAGTTTTTTCAAAAAAGGTGAACAACAGTATGCCAGAACTCAAATTATGCATTGGATTGACATAGAAGAAAAGTAACTTAATTTTTAATAATATGAAAACAAATGTATTTAAAAAAGTAGGAAATGGAATAGTCGATAGTATTATTGGCCTATCTATTGTTATTGCTCTTATTGGATTTTGCCCCATTACTCCCTTTATATGGTTATTAATCCATGCCAGTGCCCCTATTTGGATTTGGTTAGCAGTAACGATTGCTATGACTGTCTTCCTTATTTATGGGTTAGCAAAAGCCTCAGCATGGCAAGATCACGATGAAATGTTTGATTAATATGAATAAATACACAGAATTAAAGAGCATTGAACCAGAACTGTTTGAATGTTTCTTTGCCTTTAATCAAACCCAATTTGAAGAAGGCTTGGACAAAACAGGCATACGGGGAAAAGCAATTTGTCGTGCCCCTGGTGGTTTGTATGGTACACGAGAAGGTATTAAGAAACTATATGCTGATTATGACGCTATCTCAAAAAGAATAGGGGAGGAATGTGATCCTCAACAGGTTTACAACTACGAATTTGATAATCATGAATGTGGCTATACTCACGACGATACAGAAGCAATCAAATTGGTTGTTTCTTATTTTGGTGACGAAAAAGCAAAAACTGTTAAACGTCATAATGGTTGTGCTTGTGTAAAAATTGAAGATTTAGACTTTAGTTAATTAGTGAACAACCCCGCTGCAAGCAACGGGGCATCAAAAACTAAGAAGTTATGATTTTTTCGCCTTTCATAGTCCCAACTAATGTCGGCAACTCCGGGCGCACTCTGGGGCGTTCCACCCCTGCATATCGTAATCCGAAATTCAGGATATTGACGGCGGCATTAACATCCCGATCCAGCACCGTGCCACAATCTGGACAAGTCCAGATGCGATCCGCAAGGGTTAATCCCTTGTTGATCGAGCCGCAGACTGAACATAACTTGGTACTGGGATCAAATGTGCCAATGCGCAGAAGGTTCACACCCCGCCATTCAGATTTATATTTTAACATATTGGTAAACTGTGACCAGCCACAATCCATAATTGCACGGGCTAAATGGTGGTTCTTGACCATATTAGCCACTTGCAGATTTTCTATACAAATGGTGTCATATTGCTTGGTTATCGCATCGGACACTTTATGTAGAAAATCATTGCGCTGGTTATACACTTTTTCATGGAGCAAAGCAACCTGTAATCTGGCTCTTTCTCTTTTCTTACTTCCTTTCTGTTTCTTGGATAGTCTTTTTTGTAATATCTTCAGACGGTCAATCGAGCGTTGTAAATATTTTGGATTATCGAACTTAATGCCTTCACTGGTAACAATGAAAGACTTAACCCCTAAATCTATACCAACTGGATTATTAATGGCCTGTTTAGCCGGTATTGTAATGGGCATATCAACCAGTATGGATGCAAAGTATTTGTTAGTTGGGGTCTTACTGATGGTGACGGTCTTGATGGTTCCGTGGAAAGGTCTGTGTAAAATGATTCGGATTGGATCACGGAACTTTGGTAACCATAATCCTTTCTTATCTACTGTTACGTGCTGTGGGCATTGGAACGATTGCCTGTTGTGCTTTTTCCTGAAGTTCGGGAACTTAGCCAGACCCTTAAAAAAATTCTTAAACGATATATCCAGATTCCGTAATGCCATTTGGAGTGATTGGCTATTAACTTCATTCAGCCAGTTCAATTCTTTCTTCAGATCAGTCAACTGTCCGGCTAAGTCGAAATACGATAGATATCTTTTATTTCCATTGTATGCCAATAGTTTAGTTTCCAATGCCAGATTATATACAAACCGCACAGCCCCGAAATGCTTATTCAGTAGTTCGGCCTGTGCTTCAGTAGGATATAATCTATATTTGAAACCCTTTAACATTTTATATAACTCTATGCAAATATATAACAAAAATAGTGCCGCTTCAAGAAGCGGAGTATTAAACTTTAATTTTTAACAATAAATTATAAAAATATGACATTTAAAAAGATTGTATCACAATTTAAATCAGGAAAAATAAACTGTGAACAGGCATTGGAAGAATTAACAAAAATTGGGTATGCTCCAAATTTGCTAAATGACGATAATGGTCATTGGGCAGTTTCAGGTGATGGATTTCAAAATCTTCCAGAAGGAGATGAGCCAGAAGATATATCTACAACCATTTTTGTAGAAGCAAAGAGTTGGAAAGACAGTATAAAAGAAGCACTACTTTATTGGATGGAAAAAGACTAACAAAAAACTAATAATATGCCTAATTACATTAAAAACAGAATTGAAATACTTGGAAGTGAAAAACAAGTAAATAAAGTGACTGCAAGATTTAGCACTCACTTTGAAAGAGAACCACACAAAGCCAATGACGGAAGATTGATTTATGAGAGCAAAGACACCTTTGGTTGGTTGGATGAAGCTACCGGAGAATTTGAGGAAAGAGGAAAGCAAAAAGTAAAAGGAATACCGGACGGATTCGAGCAAGATTTCATTGAAGCATGGATAAGGTTTCCAGACTTTGAAAAAATAATATCAATGCCTGAATCGCTTCACGTTATCTCTGGATCAAATGGTGATATGGGGTATAGTATTATGTCTGGGAAAAGTGAAAATTGTTTTATGGATATGACGGAATTTTTCCGAAGATTTTATCGTATGCCTATGGCAGAAAGAATCGATGTTGTTGAAACTGGAATCATATATGCAAAAAATGTAATGAATTATGGTCATAAAACGTGGTACGAATGGTCAATCGAGAATTGGGGTACTAAATGGAATAGCTCTGACTGTAAAAAAGTTAATGAAAATACATTTGAATTTGATACAGCTTGGAGTGGTGTGCCTAAACTTATCGAATTAATGAGTAAGGAATTTCCTGATATAGAAATAAATTATGAATATAGTGATGAAGATACAGGTAATAATTGTGCTTCATATAAATTCCTAAATGGTAAAGTGATAGAAAAAATTGAGCCAGAAGGAGGTAGTAAAGAAGCCTATGAACTTGCTTTTAAATTAAGGCCAGAAAGGGCAGGAGACTATAAATTAGTCGGTGATACTTATAAATATGTTGATGAAGAATAATTTTATAATAACTAAAAAGAGAATTGGAGGGTTAGATGACAAAAGAAAAAGAAAAAAAGGGTTGGTGGATTGTTTGTGATTATTATACCAAGCAAGCATTAGTTTCATTGCCTTACAAAATAGACCGATCAAAATGGATGGGAGAAAGTGTTACCCCTGAAGACCATGACATGGAATGGACAGGTGATTATAGCAAGGCAGCCAAATATCCATTAATTATTGCTGAAGGGTTAAAGAAAACATTTGAAATGGTAGGACGTATGATAGAATTAAAACCTGTGTTTATTTAGTGGTAAAAGAAAAACATAACATTTTTGGCAATAAGGCTATTATATTTTACCTTTGCCCATACATAGTGACGATGTTTCAAAATAAAAAATTACATTTTCTTTTTGTAGGTTAGGAAAATTGGGGTTACTTGCCGTCACCAAGTGCCCCAAGTTTTCCTATTTTAAAGGAAAAATTATGGAACGTACAAAATTTCCCATTGTTGACTCTGTTCAACAAATTTCCCAAAATGAAGAACAAGAAAACCAATCATTTTTTCCTGCTTATGCCATGCAGGACGAACCTCTTGTTTTGGAAAAATCATTATTAGATTTATTGTTAAAACAGGAAAATCCTGGGGATTTAATTGCCCTATATATTTTCTATTATTACACGGCTAAATGGCAACACACCCACAAAGTTAGAGCCACAACAGCCTATACAGCAAAGGGGTTAAAATGGACTGCTGCAAAAGTTAGGAAAAATAAGGAAATATTACTTTCCTTACACCTGATTAAAAATATTATTCAGCTTGACAAAATAACAGGAAAAATAACAGGCCATTACATATATATTTTCCTAAAAAGTGGTGAAAAAAACCATCCTCACGATTTCGCACAGGATGGTAAAATGCAGAGTGTGGCAAACCGTGAGACAAATGCTTTAATAGATTCTAATCTAAATGCTTTAAGAGAAAAAGAAGATTATAAGAAAAATGCTTTAACTTCTTCTTCGCCCAAAACGGGCGAAGTTGAGGATGAGGAAAAAGAAAAACAACTTACCATTTATGAAAATATAACACTCTCCCAATTTGAATTATTTTGGGAAATTTACCCTCGTAAAATTTCCAAGGGGAAAGCCTTAACAGAATGGAAAAAATTATGTACTAAACCTGTAAAGGAACGACCCACTTGGAAACAGGTACGGTATGCTGTTCTAAAACAAAGTAAAACAG
>JBAZGP010000297.1:0-4401 GCA_041652835.1 Lutibacter sp.
GTTCGTAATTGTTCGGAAGTGTTCAATTATGTTCGTATATGTTCACAAACATAAGTACATTTATCTTTAAAAGTCAAATATATTTATCATTATTTTCAAATTATTTTATATTTCGTTTGATTATCAGATATTTACAAAGGTGTATTTTTTTAGTATAAAACAAAAAAAGGAGGCTTTAAACCTCCTTTTATGATACTTTTTGAAATGCTTTATTTCTTTTTTCGTCCTGAGAAATTTTTCACAAATGAAGTTTCTTCAGCAGCTTCTTTTAAAGCTTTATTCATGTTCATTTTGAACTTTTTTCGACTTGGAACGGTTACAGTTCCAGCATTTCTTTGAATTACCTGAGCACGTTTCATTAGACTTTGTCCTTTTGCAAGTGCTTTTTTTTGTTTTGCCGATAATTTTGCCATTTCGTTATTTTTTTGCTGCTTCTTTTATACAATCAGTCCACTTTTTCGCAGGACTTTTTTTGCGGATCTCTTTTGCCTTTGCAACTATTTTCAATAGTGCAGGATTTGCCTTCCTTTTTTTAGTAGCGGTTTTTTTTGCCATGATATTCTTTGAATTTATAATTATAACTAACTGTTAATCCTTTGTTTAGCACATCATACCCCACCCCTGCCGTATGCTTGTTTTTTGTAAAGTAGAGCATTGCAGAAATGCCGGGGGTTTGCCCGATGGTGAGGACTGCCCCGGCACTTATGTATGTTGGGTTTGGATGCACTATTTTGGTGATGGTTTGGGTTTTGGACAAAATTTGTCCTTTCCACGAACGGGAAACAATTTCGTTTTTAAAAATAGTATCAATAACCACAACCTTAAACAAAGAATCCTGCAAAGTGTCCTGATATACCCGTTTTTCAAAAAATCTTTCTACTACTTCTACGGTGTCGATAATGCGGTTTATGATATTGATGGTATCACGGATAACGCTGTATTTCGGTATATATGAAATCCTCTCACTCACGAGCGTATCTATTCTATACACAGTATCAACCGTAATAGAATTACCCTCGTTATGATACAGGTGATCACCCTCACAATTTCGCATAGCAAAAAACATGATGATTGCCGTTGCTGCTATGCATAGTATGTATGTTCCTGTGTATTTCATATCTAAACTTTTAACCCATTATTTTCTAATACTAACGTAGTCCACCAAATCAACATGATTACCACAATAGCAATGATTGCCAGTGTTTGCCAAGGGTAAACTGGTGTAACCGCCTCCTTTGGAATCTTGAGCAATACTCCCGGATAACCGAACGGTTCAGCATCTATGAGGTAGTATGTTTCTCCAAGTTCCTCAATTTGCTGTTCTACTCGCAATTCTTCACCCTTTGCAATCATTATTTCAAGCTTCTTGTTGGGTGTGTAGCTGTTATTGTCATCATCTACCGAAATAGGTATTTTGAGGTCTGTGCGACCTTTAACCTTCCTTGTTGTTGCCATCGTTCACGTTTTTTTGTTTGTCGAAATATTGTTTAAGTCCTATAAGTGTTGATGCTACGGGGATAACAGTAATAAAATAAACCTCGTTTTCACTTTTAAGTGAAAGAACAAAGCCCATTATCGTAATCATGTAGGCAAATATCTTGCTTACCGATATTTGCAGTTTTAGTGTTACTTCCTTTTTCATGGCATTTCGTAGTGAGGTAAATCCTTAAATTTCTTGAAATCACCGCCCCAAACTATTGGGAAATTTAGATCCTGGGCTTTCTTCTTGATATGCTGCCCTATTTGTGTTAAATATGCCGTGTTCCAAGATGCTTTCCCGTTCACATAAGCATAAATATCAAACGCTTTGCCCGTTTGGTGTTTGCTTTTGCGGTTGTACCCATCGCAAAGCGAAAAACCGCCAAGATATAAGCTGTGTTGATGCTCGGGAGTTCTCACGCCTCCACTTTCGGGAATGCCGAAATCGTGGGGAGAATCCTTGATACATTCCTTAATGAAATCTATCAAGGAAGGTTCTACACCTTCCAAATGCTTCAGTGATTTTTTGCTAAGTTCAAACATGGCTCTATTTTTTCATTTAAATTTTTGATTTAATATTTGAATAATCACTACTAAATAGAGATAAATAAAAAGCCATCTCTAAATCTGATGTTTTTTTTGCTCTCCAATAATTACCATTGGAATCTTTATTATAAATACCTGTTTTGAAGGTTATATTTTTTCCTTCTTTAATTATAAATGAATCTAGTATGATATCGGCTAAAATTGCACCTTCTTTTAAATCAAGAGAATAGAAGGTGTTAATAAAAATTATTTGCTCCTTTGTTAATATAGTTGAAAAAACAATTTCTGGAATAGTGATCCAAATATCTCCATTGCAATCTGCATCTATATATTTTTTTATAGAGACTAATTCCCCTTTTTCGAGTTTTAATAATTCACGAGAAAATACACCATCTTTATCTTTGATTGAACGCTGTTGAGGATTCATAGTTTAGATGATTTTCGTTTTTGACGTTCAGTTAATATTTTTTCCTTACTCAAGCAAATAGCGTAATACCCTGCAACAACTGCAACCCCTGCTCCTATTAGCTGTATAATTCCAGTTGCAATATCAATAAATGAAACCGATGTGCCAGTAAGGCTTAGTAATGCTAAAAATTGAATAGTATCTAAATATTTTATCATGTGTTTTTAATTTTTGTTGCTTTAATATTTCTGTAACCTATTACTACACCAACTTCATTGAGGATTGGCGTTGCAAGTATTTGTACACCGTATTTAGGGTTCTCTGATATATTTTTAAAATCTGTAACGCCTGAACTAGGTAATGTTATTGCGTTTTCTGATAGATTTAAACCGTTTAAAATTGGTGGATTTGTCAAAGGCTGCCCAAAAACGTCTTTGGTCGGGTCTGTTTGCTGGTTGGGTATTCTAGGTGCATTAACAGCCACAGTCGGAGCTAAATAAGTTTTATTAAGTTTATCATAAAGCGTTCCATCATAATATGGTACGTAATCGTATAATAATGTATCGTCTTCATATATTTGAAAATAGTATAAATAATCTGAGATATTTTTAAATTGGGAAATACCTGTATTCCAGTTATATACAAATAATGATAAAAAATTGGTTGTATTATCTGCTCTCGTACCCCCTGATAATACAGTATTAACACCATTAATTATAATGGTGTTCATTGTCATTTCTATTTCAGCGATACTTGACTGAGCAGCCGTACTTTTAACAGTACTAAATATGCTACCATAATGTACTTGAAAAACTCCATTTGTTACTGCTTTGAGTGCAAATCTATCATTTGCAACACCTGAGTATGAGCCAAATAATTGAGTATTAACGGTATTCGTTAAATAATATTTAGCTTTTATTTTAGTATTTGTTTTTGTTTTATATGGAGTTATAAAATAACCAGCACTATTTCCTTGAACGACTTGAGAAAAACCGTTTAAATGATTATTAAACGATAAACTTTGTTTAACCGAATTTATATTAGCAAGAGTTCCTGACATTGTAGAAGGAAGCTTACTTACTTTATCATAATATAAAGTTCCTGCGCCGTCCTGTAGAGATAAATCAAATAAATCAGGTGCAACTGTTGTATTTGGTAATTGAACCGATTTCCAAGCTTTTAATCCGAATAATAAACCTGACAAAAAAGAACCAAAAGTGGGTGTCGTTGTTAAAGGTTCAACACCTATATAAGTTGTTGTTGCTAAACTGGTTATATTATATGTTGTTAAATTTGAAGTATTTACTTTTGTTAATTCAACACCATTTTTATAAAATTTAACACCATTGTAGCCTAAAGAACCGTCATAACTAATTGTATATAATGCGTTTACACCATTTGAACATGCAAGTACACTGCGTGTACGTAATTCGTCTGTCGTAGTTACATTTGTCATTAATATGTTTAAATTTGTGTCTAGTTTTATAGAAAGTCCCTTTTGTAACATTTTGTTGCTCAATAATGTACCTGATGCACCAGTATTTGAGGGGTTGTAATAAAACTCAATAGTCCAAGGATTCCTCGCATCATCAAACCACGTCTCTTTCTGACTCATAGCAAGTCGATTATCCACTCCATTGAAAGTCAAACAATTAGAATTAACCACAGTCGCAGCATCCCCTCCCGAAACTAGATTACTAAATGTACCTGTTGTGGAATCAAATACACCACTATCGAAAATTACATCTCGCATAGAGCCAATTAGTTTGCCTAAGTGGTTTATGAATAATTTGCTATTTCTAAACAGTTTGTTCATAAAGTGGGTAAATTTCGTGTTGGTACAAATGTTTTTTTTGGCTGCCTTGCCAGTGCCTGAAGCTGCCTTTTTGCAATTCTTCAATATCTATTTCCTGTTGGAGAGCTGCTATTGATAGGTTAAATTCTTCTATTGCCACCAAATCCCAAAATTC
>JBAZGP010000297.1:4421-4865 GCA_041652835.1 Lutibacter sp.
GGGGGCTTTTTTGTAGTTGCGGATTGCCTCCAAACCATTTTCGCAAAGCTCACGGAATATCTTGCCCGGTTCGTTGCTGCCTAGCAAACCGCTACATATAAGTTTACCGGGATGAGGCTTTACCGAAAGTTTTTTGTATGCTTCGGGCGTATGTCTAAAAAAATGGGGCTTTGTATCGAATTTGCGGTTTTTTTCGGTTATGATCGGGGCTTTTAGGTTATTAGCCTTAGAGAAACCTTCCTCAAGAAAAACATCAAAATCAATGTGCAAAAACGGTTTTTTCTGCAAGTAATATGTAAACATTTTTGGGAAATTCCACCAACGAGGGTCAAAATTGGAGTAATCAAACTCAATTATTTTCGTGAATGGAAATCCCAATTCCTTTATATGTTCCTTATTGTCCGTGTAACATATCACATCATCGAACTTCCTACGTGCGGAATG
>JBAZGP010000298.1:0-1369 GCA_041652835.1 Lutibacter sp.
AAAGCAAGCCAGTAAAGGTAAACAATCCGTTTACAACTAAAAGCTCGTAGCCAAAAATATAACCATTTAAAAGTTGGATAGAATAGCTGTTTAAAAAGTAGGTGAATATCACCGATAAAATAGCTACAATCCAAACCAAAGAATCTTTTATATGGATTTTTGTGAAAATTCCGAAAGCAAATAATCCCAAAAGCGGCCCATAAGTATAAGAAGCAACTTGCAAAACGCTGCTGATAACATTTTCTTTTAATACATATCTGAAAATAATGATTACAATGATCAACACCAATGAAACTGCGATATGCGTTTTTTTTCGAATCGCTATTTGCTTTGATTTTTCTCTATTTTCAATATCCAGAAAGTCCACGCAAAAGGAAGTGGTTAATGATGCTAAAGCGCTATCGGCACTTGAGTAGGCCGCTGCAATTAAGCCTATAATAAAAAAGATGCCGATGTAAATTCCTAAATCGCCTTTAAGGGCAATCTCAGGAAATAGTAAATCTGTTTTAATTTCACCATCAACAATTGGTATTGCAATGCCAAACTTTTCAGCATAAATGAACAATAAAGCACCTAAAGTTAAAAATACAAAATTGACAATAATTAATACGAATCCTAGAGAAATTACATTCCATTGGGCTTCTTTGGTATTTTTACAAGTCAGGTTTTTTTGCATCATGTCTTGATCAAGACCTGTCATTGCAATGGCAATAAACATACCGCCAAGAAAAGATTTTACAAAATGTTTTTTGTCGGTAAAATCATCCAAAAAAATCATTTTACTGTAATGTTTAAATTCTTCTGAAGCAAAAAGGTCTGAAAATGACCAATTTAATTTGTGAATTATGATAAAGATTGTTGCGAATAAGGCAAAAAGCATGAATGCTGTTTGCAAAGTATCAGTCCAAACAATAGTTTTAATGCCTCCTTTAAAGGTATAAATCCAAATTAAGAGGATAGAAAGAATAACCGTAATTTCAAAAGGAATATGCCAAGCGTCAAAAATAAAATACTGTAATACTGAAGCAACCAAAAATAATCTAAAAGAGGAACCTAAAACCCGAGAAACAAAAAAGAAAAAAGCACCTGTTTTATGGGAGACAGGCCCAAACCTGTGTTTTAAGAATTCATAAATTGAGGTAACCTGCAAATTATAATACATAGGAATTAACACATAAGCAATCACTAAATAGCCAAATAAATAGCCAAATACAATTTGCATATAGCTAAACTGTGAACTTTGCACCCAGCCCGGAATTGAAATAAAAGTAACGCCAGAAAGGGAAGCGCCAATCATTCCAAACGCCACAATATACCAAGGTGATTTTTTGTTTGCTTTAAAAAAAGTTTCATTGCTATCATTTTTACC
>JBAZGP010000298.1:1379-4843 GCA_041652835.1 Lutibacter sp.
AAGCAGCATACAAAAATAAATGGCAATAAGTGAAAGAATATAAACAGGCTTCATTAATTAATTTTAATGTTAGGATTGACAAAGAAAGTAAAATTATTGGGAAAATTGGACTGATAAAAAGCTTTTACGCCATTTTTCCTTAATTTAATTTATAATTATTTTTGTGGTGAAAGACTTATAAAAATAGAAATAATTCAGATTGTAATTTGGGTTTTTTCAAAACCATTTTCTTTTCCAAAAAAGAAAAGTACCTAATAAACTAAGTACAAAAGAAATCAGTATCACAATCCAAAATCCCCAAACATTTCCTTCTAATTCGTTAGGGACGTTCATTCCGTATAAGCTGGCTATTAAAGTTGGGATCATTAAAATAATTGAAATCGACGTCAATTGCTTCATAATAACATTTAAATTATTTGAAATTACAGAAGCATAGGCGTCCATCATTCCCGTTAAAATGTCATTATATATATTGGTAGTTTCCAGGGCTTGCCTTAATTCTATTTCAACATCTTCTACCAATTCTTCATCAAGTGTATTTTTATTGCCTTTCAAATTCTTAATTCTATGTACTAAAATATCATTTCCCCTTAAAGATGTGGTGAAATACACAAGACATTTTTCAATTTTAAATAAAGTTTGCAAATCTTCGTTTCTAATTGATTTCTCGAGCGTGTTTTCGGCAGATTTTATTTGAAGGTTTATCTGTTTTAGATATTTTAGAAACCAAACGCTTGAAGATAAAAGCATTTGAAGAATAAAATTGAAGTTGTTCAACTTAATAATATTTTTGCGTTTTGAAAATGCTATAAAATCGGGAATCAATTCGGTTTCATAGAAACAAATGGTCACAAAAACGTCATCTTTAAAAATAATTCCCACTGGACCTGTTGTAAAAGGCGTATTTAAATTTTGGTCTTTAAATGGAATTCTAATTAAGATAAAAATCCAGCCATCCTCAATCTCTATCCTTGGGCGTTCATCTACGTCTTCAATATCATTATAAAAAGCTTCAGGGATTTGAAGTTCATTCAAAAGATAATTTTTGTCATCTTCTGTTGGTCTTTCTACATTAACCCAACAATTTGATTCCCATTTTTCACATTTAATGAGCCCTTGACCGTTTTTTAAGAATGTTTTCATTATTAAAATAGTATTTATGGATTAGAAAGTAGGTATTTTTTATAAAAAAGTGATGTGTTTTTACTTGCTTAAAAATGAATTTATGAACACATGTTTGCAAATTTATACAATAATTTTTACTAAAATGTGCTTTAAATATTGAAAAGCACATCTTATTGCTCGAAGTTTACTTTTTTTTTTAAATTTAAGAGAGTGAATTTGTGGCAGTTTTTAAAATTTTACTGAAAGTTGCAAAGAAACTATTTAAAAGTTTTGTAAAAAAAATAAACTTAAAATATGTTATGCAACTGTGAAAATAACTTTCCTAATTGTATATTTGTTGCATGAATTTTTCTTCAAAAATTTTGGAAAATGCCGTTAATGAGGTTTCTCAATTGCCCGGAATAGGTAAAAGAACTGCATTGCGATTGGTTTTGCATTTATTAAAGCAGCCGGCACCACAAACACATCAATTGGCAGCCTCACTTACAAAATTGGTGGATGAGATTAAATATTGTGAAAAATGCCACAATATTTCTGATTCTGCTATTTGTGAAATTTGTGCAAATCAGTCCAGAAATTCTGAAATTATTTGTGTGGTTGAAGATGTACGGGATGTTATGGCTATTGAAAATACCTCGCAATTTAAGGGATTATACCACGTTTTGGGTGGAAAAATTTCTCCAATTGAAGGCGTTGGACCTCACAATTTAACCATTGACAGTTTGATTGAAAAAGTAAAAACAGGAACGATAAAAGAAGTTATTTTTGCGTTGAGCTCTACCATTGAAGGTGATACCACTAACTTTTATATTTATAAACAGTTGGAAGGATTGCCGATTAATACTTCAACCATTGCAAGGGGAATTGCTGTAGGAGATGAGCTTCAATATGCCGATGAGGTTACTTTAGGAAGAAGTATTGTGAACAGAATTCCTTTTGAAAAATCGTTTTAAATTTAAGTATTTCAGCAATTTTTTTCAATACAAATTCTGGCGTCAACCGCAAAAATTTCTGTAGAATTTCCTAAAAGCGGATTTAAATCCAATTCAGTTATTTCAGGAGCAGCCATTAACAAATCGGAAATTTTTACAATAATTTCCGCAAAAAGATTTTCATTAACGCCTTCCTGATTTCTTATGCCTTGAATTATTTTATACGATTTTAAATTTTGAATCATTTCCGTGGCTTCAACTTTTGAAACCGGAGCCAGCGTTACGTTAATATCTTTTAAAACTTCAATATAGATCCCACCCAAACCACACAATACCAGATGTCCGAAATTCCCTTCCTTTTTTGCGCCGATAAAAAGCTCCATTCCTTTTTTCATCGGTTGAAGCAATACCGCTTTTGCATCTTTAATTTGCATAATTTTGTTGAAAGATTCAGTGAGTTTTTCAATAGAATTAATGTTTAAAACAATGCCGCCAACATCTGATTTATGAATAGGACCAACCACTTTCATCACCACAGGAAATCCCATTTTTTCAACTTCGTTAATGCAGGATTCTATAGTGGTGCATACCGATTCATTTACCACTGGGATTTTTGCTGCGGTTAACAATTCTTTAACTTGTTGAGGTTCTAAATAACCGTTTTTTGCGTGTTGAATTATTGTTCTAATTGTTGTTAAATCAATAGTATTTTTTGGTATTTTTGACGTAATAGGTTTAGTGGTATTATATATTTTAGCCAACGCATTTCCGAATAAAACTTCATCGGAAAAATTGATATTTCCTTTTGAAATAAAATAATCGATTTCGTTTTTTACATTGATAACCGATGGCAAAACAGGAAAAATGGGTTTTTTGCATTCGCGCATTTTTTTGTCGAGAATATCATACACGTCAAACACTTCAAACAATCCCGGACTTCCGAAAATCACCACCATAGCATCAATATTCGAAAATTGATGTTCGCAATAATCAATAATAGTTTCCAATTGCGCTGCATTTCCTGTTGCTAAAAAATCAATCGGATTAGAAACGGAAGATCCCAAAAATAATTTTTCAAGCAATTCTGCGCTTTCCTTTCCTTTAATTTCGGGAATGTTTAAACCATTTTTAGATAAGGCATCCGTAAGCATTACTGCTGGTCCGCCTGCATGCGTAATTATTGCAATGTTTTTGCCTTTTAATTCCTTGTGCATAAAAATTCCCGCAACGGTAATCAATTCATTTCTTCCATGGCAACGTACAATTCCAGCTTTTTTAAACAAAGCATCCACGGCAACGTCTGAATTTGCAAGCGCTCCGGTGTGTGAGCTTGCGGCCCGACTTCCTGCGGAAGAACTTCCTGCTTTTATTGCGGCAATTTTACAGCCTTTTGCAATTAGTGAAGCG
>JBAZGP010000299.1:0-4787 GCA_041652835.1 Lutibacter sp.
TTTAGATCTTTCTGGCCCTAATGGTGTTGTTGATACAAATATAACTTATGCTGAAAATGTATATAATAGTCGTAATGCAGCAGGAGCTGGTAATGACGGTGGTTGGAAATTAGCTGAAACAAATGTTGGTCAAATGGCATTTTATTTGCAAGATGAGTGGAATATAAATGACGATTTTAAAATTTCTTATGGCGTTAGATTTGACAAACCATTGTATTTTGATACTTCTGAATTAATTCAGAAATACATAGACACTGATAATGGAGCAACAAGAGATAATAGCATTTTATATTACGATCCAGAAACAGGTGATGCAGTTACGTTAAACTCAACCAAAATGCCAAACAATCAATTCCTAATTTCACCAAGGATAGGATTTAACTGGGATATGAATGGAGATAAAACAGTTCAGTTAAGAGGAGGGACAGGATTGTTTACAGGTCGTTTTCCTTTCGTTTGGCTGGGTAACCAAGTAAGCGGCGCAGATGATGGATATTTTCAAATTGTTGATCCAGACTTTAAATTTCCACAAGTATGGAGATCAAGTTTAGGATTGGATTACCAATTAGAAAACGGAGTTGTGCTTACCACAGATATATTTTACACGAAAGATTTAAATGGTGCTCATGTTCAAAACTGGGGATTAAAAACACCGACAGGTACTTTAAATGGTGTTGATAATAGACCTGTTTATAATAATTCAGACAAAGGAGCGAACAATGCTTATGTATTTACAAATTCCGATAAAGGAAGAACTTTAAATGTAAGTTTTAAAGCGCAAAAATCTTTTGAAAATGGTTTGTATGTAATGGCGGCTTATAATTATTTAAACTCTAAAGACGTAAACTCCATTGAAGCAGAAATTACAGGAGATGCATTTGCATTTAATCCATCTTTAGGAAATTCAAATGATGCCACATTGGCTTATTCTAAATATGGTGATACACACCGTTTTATTGGTGTGGCTTCCAAAACTTGGCAATACGGTGCAAATGACCAATGGGGAACTTCACTTTCTGCATTTTTTGAATATGCCCAAGGAGGAAGATTTTCTTATACTTACGGTGGTGATATAAATAATGATGGATCTTTTGTGAATGATTTAATATATATTCCAACTGCTCAAGAAATTAACAATATGTCATTTGACACTTCATTAGACACAGAAGCAAACCAAAGACAAGCTCTGGAATCATATATTCAACAAGATGATTATCTAAGTGGCAGAAGAGGAGATTATGCAGAACGTTATGGTGCTTTAGCTCCTTGGAGAGGGAAATGGGACATGAAATTTATTCAGGAATTGAAAGTTTCAAAAACCAATTCTATACAATTTAGCATTGATATTTTAAATGTAGGCAATCTGATTAATTCAGATTGGGGATTAGTTCAAGAACCTAATGCAGTGCAACCAATTGGTGTAACTGTGGATGGAACTGGAACTCCAACCTATGCATTTAATCCAAATTTAAAGGATACTTTTGTTTATGATGCAGGTTTATTATCAAGATGGCAAATGCAATTTGGATTGCGATATTCATTCTAAATTTTAAATTTAATATATTTGAACCGCCCAAATTGGGCGGTTTTTTTATTTTAAAAACTTATGAAATACAGACAATTAACGAAAGAACAATTTTTAGAATTACACAAAGAGTTTGCCGTTTTTTTAGCTTCTCAGCAAATTGATATGAAAGAATGGGAGTTCATAAAAAATGAAAAATCTTTAATTGCAGAAGAAGAAATGGCCATTTTTAGTGATGTAGTTTGGGAAGATGTTTTGACTAAAACCGAATATTTAGAACATATTTCTGAAAATCACATTAATTTATTTAAATGCGAAATAGATGTCATCACAAGAATTTATGTCAAATTCAAAAATAACAATAAAAACTTTTTAAAAACAGAAGATTTTCAATGGTTTTTAAAAAATCCGCTAAATGAACAATTTGAATATTTTAAGGCAGAAAAAAAATATACAAAAGAACGCAATTCAGAATTATTTGAACTCATAGAAATGGGAAGCCAAATTTCAAAAGGAGCACTGTTTAAAGTCATCAATCAATTAATTGGTTAACAATCTTAACAACTCCAACTGAAGCTTTTTCGGTTAAAACGGTTAAATTGGCATACTGATTTTGCTGAATAATAGACTTAGGATTAATAAAATAAATTGAAACCGTTGGCTTTGCGCAATTAATTAAATGAGCTGCTGGATAAACTTTCATGGAAGTTCCCACTATGATTAAAATATCAGCTTCGGAAGTAATTTCAAGCGCTTTGTCAAACAAGGGAACATCTTCTCCAAACCAAACAATATGGGGTCTTAACTGTGAATTTTCTTCACAAAAATCGCCTAAATTCAATGTCTTTTTCCAATCGTAAATCAGGTTCACATTTTTAGTGCTCCGCACTTTTAACAATTCGCCATGTAAATGCAAAACATTAGAACTTCCTGCGCGCTCATGCAAATCGTCAACGTTTTGGGTGATAATGGTAACCTCATATTTTTTTTCTAACAGCACCAAAGCTTTGTGCGCTTCATTTGGAAAAACTTGAAGTAACTGCGCTCTTCGCTTGTTGTAAAAACTCAATACTTTTTTCTTGTCCTTTTGCCAACCCATTGGAGAAGCAACTTCCATAACATCATGACCTTCCCACAAACCATCGGTATCTCTAAAGGTATTAATGCCACTTTCGGCACTAATTCCTGCTCCTGTTAATACAACTATTTTTTTCATATTGTTATTTATTCAAAAGTAAAATTTTATCTTTGAAAAAACACGATATTTTCATGGTAGATTATAAGTTTATTGATTATTTAGAACAGTTTGTTTCAGAAAAAAGAAGAAATTTATTCAAAAAAGTTTTAGAAAATCGTACAAGACATTTTACGGTAGCTATTGAGGATATTTTTATGCCGCAAAATGCCAGTGCTGTAGTAAGAAGTTGTGATGTTTTTGGACTGCAGGATGTTCATGTCATTGAAACTAAATATAAATTTTATGCTTCTAACCATATTGCCAAAGGTGCCCAAAAATGGTTAGATTTTTCCGTTTACAGAAAACTCGACAGTAATAATACACGGGATTGTATCGCAAATTTACGTTCAAAAGGATATAAAATTATTGCAACAACGCCACATAACGACTCTTGTTTACTGCAAGATTTTGACATTACCGATAAAGCAGCTTTCTTTTTTGGGGTGGAAAAGGCAGGACTTTCAAAAGAAGTGATGGATAATGCAGACGGATTTTTAAAAATACCAATGGTTGGTTTTACTGAAAGTTTGAATATTTCAGTGGCGGCTGCAATAATTCTTCAAAACCTGAGCGAAAGATTAAAAAAATCTGAGGTAAACTGGCAATTAACAACACTTGAAAAAGATGAAAAGTACCAGAAATGGATGGAAAAATCGATAAAAAGCATTAAAAAAATAAAGGAAAATTATTATTTAAAAATTGCTACTCAATTTTAACTTTTTCAATAAATGCCGTTGAATCACAATTTTTAACCGTTAAAGTAATATTTTTCAAATTTCTTCTGCCTTTTATATTGTATTGAATGCAGGTATCCATTTTTATTTTGTTCCAAATATCAGCATTTCCATTTTTTAAAATCTGAGAAATTTGAGCAGTATCAATTTTATTTAAAAGTAGTGCAGTTTTTACTTCTTCAGAAAAAATATGATTTTTTATGCGTATGTTTTTTAAAACCCGTGCATTTGGGCCATAATCAAAAGAGGCATCTTTTTTATCAAAAACGAAAAAGACTGTAATAATTCCAAGGGTTAAGCCTACTAAAAAATAAGGTAAACGTTGTTTAAAAGTCATATTATAAAAACAATAAATTGATATCTCTAAAAGGCAGACTAAACCAGTCGGCCACTGTTTTGTTGGTTAAAATTCCGTGGTAAAAGTACATTCCTTTTTGTAAACTTTTATCAAAACGCGTCGCATTTTCAAATCCGCCTTCTTCAGCAATATTCATTAAATAAGGCATAAAATTGTTGCTTATTGATAAAGAAGCGGTTCTTGAATATCGGGAAGGAATATTTGGAACGCAATAATGAATAACTCCATGTTTTTCATAAGTTGGTTTTTTATGAGTGGTAAGTTCAGAAGTTTCAAAACATCCACCACAATCAATGCTCACATCAACAATTACGGCACCATTTTTCATTTTCATCACCATTTCCTCACTAACTAAAATAGGAGATCTTGCTTTACCTCTTACTGCTCCAATGGCAACATCACATCGCATAAGCGCTTTTTGCAAGGTTTTTGGCTGAATGGTTGAGGTATAAATAGGATGCCCCAAACGGTGCTGCAAACTTCGTAGTTTAGAAATTGAATTGTCGAAGATTTTCACGCTGGCGCCTAATCCAATTGCAGAACGGGCAGCAAATTCACTCACGGTGCCTGCACCTAAAATGACAACTTCTGTCGGCGGCACACCACCAATATTTCCAAGCAACAAACCATGTCTTTGATTGCCATTACTCATTAATTCAGCTGCGATTAAAACAGATGCAGTTCCTGCAATTTCACTTAGCGATTTTACAATAGAAAATGCACCCAATTCGTCTCTAATAAAATCAAAGGCAATAGCGGTAATGCGTTTACTTGCTAATTCTTCAAAATATTTTTTTGTTTGTGTTTTTAATTGCAAGGCAGAAAAGAGGATACTTTGAGGATTTATCAGTTTAATTTCATCTAAAGAAGGTGGCTCCATTTTTAAAATCATAGGACAGCCAAATGCTTCTTTTATGTCGTAAGATATTTTAG
>JBAZGP010000300.1:0-4747 GCA_041652835.1 Lutibacter sp.
TAGCGCTGATGATTATAAATCAAAAGGCGTTTTATTTTTGCCGGAAATAGCTAGTTATTCATATTTGATGAATCTTCCTGAAAGTAAAAATATTGGTAAGGCTATAAATGAGGCAATGAAAGAGATTGAAGATAAAAACATTGATCTAGCCGGTGTCTTACCGCAAGATTACACCTCACTTCATAAAAATCCTGGGGAAAATAGTAAAATATTGATTACGCTTCTTAAAAATTTTAATCAAATTCCAGAGGATATTGATGGTGATGCTTTTGGTGAGATTTACGAATATTTTCTTGGTGAATTTGCGCGTTCTGAGGGTGCGAAAGGTGGAGAATTTTTTACACCACAATCCATTGTTAAATTGCTTGTAGAAATTATTGAGCCATATCATGGGAAGATTCTTGACCCTGCCTGTGGAAGTGGAGGAATGTTTGTACAATCAGCAAACTTTGTAAAATCTCATTCTAATGGCAAATCTCAAGTAATGAATGAAGTAGCGCTTTATGGTCAGGAAAAAGGTACTAGTAATATTCGCACAGCTAAAATGAATCTTGCTATTCATGGTTTGTCGGGTAAAATCGCTGAGGTTAATTCTTTTTATACAGATGCATTTAATAGTGTAGGTAAGTTTGATTTTGTGCTGGCCAATCCGCCATTTAATGTTAAAGGAAAAGATAAGAATAAACAGATTGTTATTGACCCGGTAAAAATTAAAAGTGACCCTCGTTATTATTTTGGGCTTCCTGTTACTGGTAAAAGTGAAATCTCAAATGCTAATTATTTGTGGATGCAAATGTTTGCCAGCGCTTTAAATAAAGATGGCCGAGCTGGTTTTGTTATGGCTAATTCAGCTAGTGATGCTGGTAATGCTGAAAAAGAAATTCGTAAAAAAATGATTGAAGCAGGGATGGTAGATGTGATCATTTCAGTGGGTAATAATATGTTTATGAATGCTACGCTATCTTGCACACTTTGGTTTTTTGATAAGAGAAAATCTAGTACTGAAAGAAAAAATAAAGTGTTGTTTATTAATGTACAAGATATTTTTACGCCTATTGATCGGGCACATAGCGAATGGACAAATGAGCAAATTCAAGAAATTGCAGGAATTGTACGTCAATATCGTGAAGAAAAAGGTGAGGAAAAATATAAAGATATAAAAGGTAGGTGTAAGGTGGCAACACTAAAAGAAATTCAAGCCAATGACTACTCTCTTAATCCAGGCCGATATGTGGAGATTGTAGAAAAAGAAATGAGCAATGTTGATTTTGATGCACGAATGAAAGAGTTATCTAGTGAATTTATAGATTTAACAAGTGAGGCGCATAAACTAGAAAAGAAAATTCAAGAAGATTGGAAAAATATTTTATAAATATGACAACTTTTCAGAAGGTAAAATTAGGAGATGTAATAATAAAAATTATTGGCGGCGGAACTCCATCTAAAAATAATCTTAAATATTGGAATGGTTCTTTACCGTGGGCTAGTGTTAAGGATTTGCATGATAATAAATATTATTTGGATTCAACGGAAGACTTCATTACCGAAGAAGGCTTGAAAAATAGTGCTTCAAATTTAATAAAAAAAGGCACCGTCATTTTACCAACAAGGATGGGTTTGGGTAGGGTTGTAAAAACAAGAATAGATACGACAATAAATCAAGATCTCAAAGCATTAATACCAAATGAAAAAATTAATAATGATTTTTTGCTTTGGATATTAATTTATTCCGGTAAAAAATTACAAACACTGGGTAATGGTTCAACCGTTTCTGGTATTAGACTTGAGGATTTGAAAAATATAAAAATCGATTTACCAGATCTTCCAACTCAAACTCGCATTGCTTCGGTTTTGTCTGCCTACGACGATTTGATTGAAAACAACGAAAAGCGTATTAAGGCATTGGAAGAAATGGCGCGACTTCTTTATATCGAATGGTTTGTAAAATTCAAATTTCTTGGACATGAAAAAGTAAAAATGGTTAATTCTGAATTAGGCAAAATTCCAGAGGGGTGGGGCGTTGGGAAAATTAGTGATCTCGTGAATATTGTTTCGGGGTTTTCGTTTAAAGGATCGACATATCAAGAAAGTGGAAAATATAAAATAGTTACAATTAAAAATGTTCATGACAGTAGATTTGTCTTGAATTTTGATTCATTTATTGATAAATTACCGTCAAAATTACCTATAGCCTGTATTTTAAAAAATGGTGATATTCTACTTTCATTGACTGGTAATGTCGGGCGTATTTGTGTCGTATATGGTCAGAATCATGTATTAAACCAGCGAGTAGCAAAACTTGACCCAGTAAATAAAAATAATAGAGAATTTATCTATTTATTGTTCAGACAAAAAAGATTTCAACAAAAACTGGAGGCTATGTCTAATGGTGCTGCACAACAAAATTTAAGTCCAATACAAGTTAAAGGTATTAAAGTTCTTATTCCAAATTCAGAAATTCTTGATAAATTCAGTCAATTTGTAGGTAAATACTTTGATTTGTCCTTATCTTTACAACAAAAGAATCAAGAACTATCTCAAATTCGCGATTTATTAATTCCTCAATTAGTCACTGGAAAAAGAGAGTTGGAGTAAATTTATGATGAGAATAAGTCAAATTATTATTGAAAATTTCAAGGCTTTCAGGGGAAAGCACGTCTTTGATATTAAAAATAATCTTATATTTTTAGTTGGTGAAAATAACACTGGAAAAACAACTCTTTTTGAGGCTGTTAATTTTGTAAAATCTGGCCTACCAGATAAAAAGAAAGTTTCAGATTTAAAAAATAAGTTTGCAACAGATGATGAACATATAGTTTGCACGATAAAATTCATTGGAAATATAAAGGAAGTCATAACAAATTTTTCTGAGCCAAAATATGAGCCTTATGTTTTTGAGGAAGAGAGGAATGAAGTAATTTTAGTTCAACGATCGTCGGAGGATAAAACAATTATTCAAAACGGAAAAACCAAACAATTGAGTGTTAAAACTGTCACAATTTGGAATCCGGCAACAAGTCAATTCGAGAATCCATCGGGAGTTGATACGGTAATAGGATCTCTTTTTGAAGCTCAATTTATTTGGGCGGATACTGACCCAGCAGACGTTTCAGATTTTGGATCTACAAAGATTTGTGGAAGGTTATTAAACGGAGCAATAGGTAATTTTTTTGAAGGTGATCAGTGGCAAAAATTTTCTAAAGTCCATCATGAAACTTTTCACGGAGATGGAACCGGAGATAGTTTAAGTAAAAGAACGGAAGCCGTTGAGGGAAGAATTAAGACTATTTTATTAGAACAATATGGAGATGTTGGCATTAAGTTTAATTTTTCACTCCCAGAACCATCAGCTTTTTATAAAGCAGGAGATATTCAAGTTAATGATGGTGTGGAAACAAAATTAGAAGAAAAGGGCACGGGATTACAGAGAGCAATTGCAATTGCAATGATTCAGGTTTACGCACAAAATCTTACAATCCATCCAACAGATGTTGATAAAACAAAACCCTTATTCTTTTTTATTGATGAGCCTGAAATATGTTTGCATCCAAGAGCACAAAAACAACTTATTGATGCAATGGTTTTGGTTTCGAAAACGCAACAGATTTTCATTTCTACTCATTCGCCGTACTTGTTAAAAACTTTTGATTCTACGAGTCATGATTTGTTTTCTTTTGAACGTGGAGCGGATAGCGTTAAAGCTACGCCCTCATGCCAAATGAAACTATTTGGATGGAGTCCTTCGTGGGGCGAAATAAATTATATTGCCTATGGATTAGCAACGGTTGAATTTCATGATGAACTGTATGGAGCATTACACGAAAGATTTATTTCTTCAGCCCCAGATGTCACCGAAGCCGATAGAAGGAGTAGAATTGATAATTTTGATTTAGAAATCTTGGCCGGAGGCAATACGGCAAAACAAACTATTCCATGGAGTAGGCTTCGTGGAGGCGTGCAACAAATACCATTCAATGTGACTCTTACGACATTTATTAGAAATGAAATGCATCACCCTGAAAGTTCTCAAACATACGCATCAACAGAATCTGATCTTAAAAAATCAATTGAGTGTATGATAAATATATTAAAAAATCCATGAATCCATTTAACGAAGACAATTTAGTTGAGCAAACGGTAATTAAACTCATTAAGAAAATATGGGGCGATAAAACGTGTCATATTAATGCTTATAAAGATGAGGATGATTTGAAATTGGAACGAGAAAATCAGGGCGAGGTGGTGCTTAAAAAATATTTACTGCCCGCATTACAAAAGATTAATCCCACTTTATCTATTGAAGCGCTCACTCAAGCTATGGATGCTATTACTCGCGATAGGTCAAATTTGAGTTTAGTTAAGGCTAATCAAGAAATTTATAAACTTTTACGTGATGGCGTGAATGTAAATATTGCTAAAGAAAATGGCGACACCGGAATTGAGCGTGTTAGATTTTTTGATTTTGACAATCCAGAAAATAATCATTTTTTGGCTGTATCACAGTTGTGGGTAGTAGGAGAAATGTACACACGTCGGCCGGATGTTATTCTTTTTGTAAATGGTATTCCTTTGATTTTGTTGGAACTCAAGGCTTCACATAAAAGCTTAGTAGATGCTCATCGTGATAATATTAGAGACTATAAAGATACTATTCCCAAGCTTTTTTGGTATAACATGGGGATTATTATTTCTAATGGTATTGAAAATAAATTTGGCTCTTTAACTGCACCATATGAATTTTTTAATG
>JBAZGP010000301.1:0-4744 GCA_041652835.1 Lutibacter sp.
ACGGAGCAACTTTAAATGTTGATGATAAAGAGTACCATATATCTTCATTTTTAAACAAAAAAAGTGACCGTTTTGTTATATTATGATGTTTAACAATATATCAAATTATTAACAACCGATTGAACTAAACTGTAATTTTACGAAGCAAGGAAAGTTTAACTAATTTTGAGTAAAATGGCAAAAACAAAACTAGATAAAATGTTTTATACTCAGTTTGTATCATATCTAAATTCAATGGGCATTGATTACACGGAAAAAACTGATGGAGTTACAAAATTACTTGATACTAGATTATGGATTGGATTTAGAAATATTAAAGATGCTGAGTATGAAGAAATGCGAGAACTAATCAGAAAAGAGTTAGAAAAAGTGATAAAGAATAACAACTAATCAAAATAATTTGTATCTTTGAAATAACAAATTTAATGAATGATGGGCAAGCATCGTAAACATATTAACACAGCCGAGTAGGGACTTGCCTCCTGAAAGGTTGTGATTTTTTTGCTAAAAATTTAAACTAAAAGCATTAAAATATGGAGATATGCAAATTTAGCAAGTCAGAGTTTGGAACTCTAACTACTATAAAAAGCGAACATACAGGAGTTGTTATGTTTATTGGGAAAGAGATAGGTGAAATGTGGGGGCATAAGAACTTGAGGCAAGCGGTTAATAGACTTTGCTCAAAGAATGAATATAAGGTAATAAAACTTTCAAATTATCCTGAATTTAAAAACCAATTACTAAGTAACAATTTGTTACAGAGTTCTAATGCTCCAAGTATTATGCTTTTAACTGAAAGTGCAGTTTATAAACTTGCTTTATCTAGTAATCTTGACAAGGCAAAACCATTTAGAGACTGGGTTACGTCTGAAGTTTTACCGACCATTCGTAAGAATGGATTTTATACAATAGCAAACCAGGCTGAGAAGATTTTAATGCATACCGATATTAATATTCAGAAACAAAATAGCAAAGAAGCCAATAAGAAAAATTTTATAGAAGCTGGAGTTGATGCTATCATAAAGTACAATAAGCAATCATGTTTACTTCACACAGGGAAAACTCCAACAGAAATAAAAGAAATAGGTAGAGTAAACGGACTTAAATCAAACGAAAGGACTTCGGCTAAAGAAGTGTTAAGGCATATAAAACCAGCTATTGCTGGCGGAATGAGTTTTACTGATGATTTAACAAATAAAGGATTTGACCTTAAAACCGCAAGCGATTTATCAAAACAATATGTCATACCATTGTTTGAAAATATGATTGAATTAGGAATGAAACCTAAAGAGATTACGCAATGAAAGACCCAGCATTTTTATTTTATCCTAACGATTACATAGGTGGGACTATGGGTATGACATTTGAAGAAAAAGGTGCGTACATGGAATTGTTAATGATGCAATTTAATAGAGGTCATATGACCGAACATATGATAGGTCAAGTCATAGGTCAACTATGGGGTCAAATTAAGCACAAGTTCACGGTTGATGGTAATGGTTTATACTTTAATGAGCGGTTAGAGTACGAACAAAAACGCCGCCAAGAGTTCTCGAATAGCCGAAAAAACAATAAATTAGGAATAAATCAATATAATAAATCAGATAAAAAAGAAACAGGTCATATGACCTTACATATGGAAAATAGAAATAGAAATGAAAATAAAGATATAATTGAAGTTAAAAATAAAAAAGAGTTTGATTTTTCATTTGTTGAGTTGGATTATAAAAAACCTTTTGATGAATGGATGCAATACAAAAAAGACAGGAAAGAAAACTATAAAAGCCAAAACTCAATAGCTAAGTTTTACAACCAGCTGAAACTATATTCAAATTTTAATCCAGAAATAGCTCAGCAAATAGTTGATAATTCAATGTCGAATAACTGGGCTGGAATATTTAAACCAAAAATAGATAACAATGGAATCGGAACAAGAAATAATTCAAAGATTAATTCAGAACTTAACCCAAACGCCTACTGGGATAATGTCAAGAATCCAGGTTAATTTAGCGGATGAATTTACTGATGAATATTTTGTAGAAAGGTGGGCTATAAGGGCGAAGGAATTAGAACCTAGATACAAACTTGAGAATAAAGAGCTTGTAATTAATCTTATAAGGCACTATTTTAACATGAAATCATGTAAGTATGATGTATGCAAACCATTTGGCTTATTAGGTAGGACAGGGGTAGGTAAGACGTTTATGTTTAAAATGCTAGGTAAACTATATAGTAGTTTTCCTATTAAATATGTGAGGGCTGATGGTAAAAGAACATCAGAAATGAGATATGATTATTTAGTAAGCGCATTTACTATTTTTGGTGAATATTCTTCAGGCGGTTATGATGGAATCGCAAATTACATTAATAGGCCATTTATGGTTATTGATGACTTAGGAAGCGAGCCAACAATGGCTAACTATTTTGGCAACCAGGTTAACGTAATGAAACTTATATTTGAAGAAAGGCACTTAAAAGGAAACGTAACAAACTTTAGTAGCAACCTTCCAATGAGTGCAATAAAAGAAAAGTACGGAGAAAGGGTACATGACAGGATTTATCAAGATACAAACATAATAGAAGTAAGCGGTACTAATTGGAGGCTTACTTAGGTTTTTTAACGAAATAATAAAACAAACACCATTTGATTAATGACAGGTGAAAGCCTGAGAAAGTAACGTACGATGGTAAGTTTAGTTTTGAGAAACGTAGTAAAGAACACAAAGAACCTAGTAGAAACCTGTTTTAATTTTTTGAGCGTGAGCAAATTTGATTTATATAATTCCGATTACAGATTAATCACTCCATTATACCCAGATAAGTATTTTAATTTGGCTGTATGTGATATTCCTTATGGTATTGATGTGGCTAATATGCCATATCTAAAAGAAATGAACACAACAGTCAAGCAAAGAAATGGAAATAGGTTAAATGGCAATAAGAACAAGCAACCTCACGAGTTTAAAGATTGGGACAAGGAAGCTCCACCTCAGGAATATTTTGACGAATTAAGACGAATAAGTAAAGAGCAAATAATATTTGGAGTTGACTATGTGAACTGGACAGGATTAAAAACTGGAAGAATAATATGGGATAAAGGATTTGCAGAAGGAATGAGTTTTGGTAGATATGAAGTTGCGTACTGCAGTTTGATAAATTACGAGATGACAATTCCTTTACTGTGGGCGGGAATGATGCAAGCAAAAAGTTTGAACGAACCAATAGTGCAACAAGGCAATAAGAAACTAAATGAAAAGCGAATACATCCTTGCCATAAACCTGTTCTTTTATACAAGAAAATATTTCAACTATTTGCCAAGCCCAATATGAACATTATAGACACGCATTTAGGAGGAGGAAGTATTTTAATTGCTGCAGATGATTTTGGATTAAATATGGCTGCTTGTGAAATAGATAAAGAATACTTTGACGCAGCCTGCAAACGGCTTGATAACCATAAAAGACAATTAACGCTATGGTGATAGTATTTTATTTATTACATGTTGTATGGAGCGTTGGGTTGTGGGTTGGCATCCGTTTGCCACGTTCTTCAGCGAAGCAAATTTTAATAACATTTATAAAGCCTTATAAATGGTGTTGAAAAAAATTTGTAAGCGTGGCAAATGGCATACAACGGCTGCGGGTGTGTAGCGTGTGCGTTCGCCCGTGTGTCGGGGAAATGATATACACCCGCTGTTGTAAACTGGCCGTATTATTAACTAAATAGATTGATTGAAATGAAAATATTAAACTTGTATGCTGGGATAGGGGGCAACCGTAAACTTTGGGGCAACAATTTAGAAATAACTGCCGTTGAGTGGGAGTTGCAAAACTTTTTCAAGGGCAAATATGTGGTCGAAAATGTAAAAAGTTATTACGACCCATTAATAAAACCACAGGAAAGCGGACGGCATTATTTCTGGTCTAATTTTAGAATACCATTTTTAAAAATGGACAAGCAAATTGGTAGAATGAATGTAAAAAGCAAAATATTGAAAAATATGGGATATATACAGAGATGTGGTTAATAGGGTATAAGTAAAAAAATGAAATAGCCAAAACCACGAAAGAAGATACTTAAAACGAAAAAATAAATTTTGATTTTAAACTAATTGATATGGACGGAAGAAAAAACAACGGAGGTAAAAGACAAGGCTCTGGTCGCCCAAAAAAAGAAAAGCCAATCAAGAAAGCCGTGTACTTACCAAAGATTTTTATAGAAGAATTATCAAAAAAAAACGAAAAGCTAAACTTCAACCTTTATATTAATCGGTTGATATTCGAAGATTTGAATAAATTTTAACACTTTTTAACACTTCTAACTGAAAATAATTGAAAAAATAGATACAATATATCAAAAATGGTTGTATATTTGGTTCATAATTAACAAACACAAATTATTAACTAAAAAACTTCGCAAAATGAAAACAACAACTTACAACTCTGTTTCAAAAAAATTACAAAAATTGACTGTAAAATCTGAAAAAAATCAGTACCCATTATCAAAGACTTCTAAGGCTTACCAATTAGCAAAAGATGTAATTGAAGGTAAAAAAGAAATAAGACCATGCCATACTTCGGGTCGTGGCAGATTTTGTTCAAACTTAGATTACACAAGACAAACTGAAGTAATTTTGTCGAAAATTGGTATTGATTTTGAAAGCAAAAACGATTCACCAAGAGGCGGTTTAACTGGTAATTTAATCATAATTAAAACAAAAATAACCCGTTAGTTTACCCGCGA
>JBAZGP010000302.1:0-1850 GCA_041652835.1 Lutibacter sp.
AGCAAACCTATTCCGTGCTACACAAGCCGAAGACAAACTAATTCGAGATAAAGTAAAAGGCAAAACAAACGCCAACAAAACACACCACGAAGTAGGCAAAAAAGTGCGCCAAACCATAAAGGACTTAGGAGGTACAATGCCCGAAAATTTGCCAGTGGAAGACAGTGTGAAGAAAATTGAAAATATAGAAAAGAAAAAATTGGCTCCACCTAAAAATAAAACCAATGACTAATTCAACAACTTGTCCCGAAACTTCGGGATACAAACAAACTGCTATCGGATTAATTCCATTTGAGTGGGACGTAATTAAATTAAATGATTTAGGCACTACTTTTTCAGGATTGTCAGGAAAAAATAAAGAAGATTTTGGATTTGGAAGTCCTTATATTCCTTATAAAAATATCTTTAAAAACAGTAGAATTGACATTAATTATATGGATTATGTTCAAGTCAAAAGTGATGAAAAGCAAAATAAAGTAAAATATGGAGATTTATTTTTTACAGTATCTTCTGAAACTGTAGGTGAAATAGGTATGACTTCTGTTCTATTGGATGAAGTAGAAAACATGTATTTAAATAGCTTTTGCTTTGGATTTAGATTACATAATTTTAATCATCTTAATCCATCTTTTTCAAGTTATTTGTTTAGAGGAGAAACCGTAAGAAGGAAAATAATAGAATTAGCTCAAGGTTCTACTAGATTTAATCTTTCAAAACAAGGTCTGTTAAAACTTTCATTATATCTGCCACCAATACAAGAACAACAAAAAATAGCATCTATACTTACTGCTTGGGATATTGCAATTAACAAAAGTAAACTGATGCTAGAAGAATTAATAAAACAAAAAAAATGGTTAGCATATAATTTATTATTTAATAAAAAAAAGAATAATAAAAATGAGGTCAATAATCTTGTTCCACTTTCGAAATTATTAAATAGAGTTAAAAACCCTTTTACACCAGACCATCAAAAATATTATAAACAAATTGGTATTCGTTCTCATACTAAAGGCATTTTTTATAAAGAAAAAGTAAGCGGTTTAAGCCTTGGAAATAAATCAGTTTTTCATATTGAACCAAATTGTTTTATTCTAAATATTGTCTTTGCTTGGGAGCACGCTATTGCAAAAACTACATTAAATGAAGTAGGAATGATTGCTTCTCATAGGTTTCCGATGTTTAAACCTGTGCCTGATAAATTAGACTTAGATTACTTATTGCACTTTTTTAAATCTCAAAAAGGTAAAGATTTATTAGGTTTAGCCTCCCCGGGTGGTGCAGGTAGAAATAAAACATTAGGGCAAAGTGATTTTTTGAAGTTAAAAATACCTGTTCCAAACATTAAAGAACAGAAAATTATTGCAGAAGTATTAGATAAGGCAGATGAAGAAATTTTATTATATAGAGAAAAGATAACAAACTTACAATTACAGAAAAAAGGATTGATGCAGCAGTTATTAACGGGTAAAGTGAGGGTTAAAATATAAAAAATGGAACTATGAATTTTAATGTTTATGATTTAGGAAGTTTAAAATCAAGTGAAAGAGTACAAGTTACTTTGCAAGGAAGTGCAGCTAATGTTAGATTGATGGATAGTTCAAATTACAGTAATTATAAAAGCGGAAGAAGGCATACCTATTATGGTGGTTTAATTACTAAATCTCCTGTAGTATTGGGTGTTCCTAATTTGGGACGCTGGTATGTAACTGTTGATATGCAAGGTTTACAAGGCACAGTAAAGTCATCTGTAAGGGTATTGCCATCTGCTTTACCATCATTCAGAGAGCCGTCACTTGCTACTGTTCCATCATTAGTTCATAAAGATAATTTCGAAGATTTTAATACTTCTG
>JBAZGP010000302.1:1860-4739 GCA_041652835.1 Lutibacter sp.
TCTGAAGACGAAAAAAAATATGATGTTTTTATATCACACGCTTCTGAAGATAAAGATGAAGTGGTAAGACCATTAGTTTATGCACTTCAAAGTGAAGGATTAACAGTTTGGTATGATGAATTTGAAATGAAAATTGGGGATAGTTTAAGAAGAAAAATTGATAAAGGGTTGGTGAACAGTAAATTTGGTATAGTTGTTTTATCAAAAGATTTTATAAAGAAAGGGTGGACAAATTATGAATTGGATGGTATCATATCAAAAGCGGTAACAGGCGAACAGGTTGTTTTACCAATTTGGCACAATATTACAAAAAAAGAAGTAATTGATTTTTCACCTTCACTAGCAGATAAATTAGCAAGAAATACAGCCTCATATACAGTAGAAGAAATTGCAACTGAAATTGCAGAATTGATAAATTCAAGCAATTAGAAAAATTTAGAAAATTATGAGTAAAACATTCAATTTTTATTGTGATGAAAGCTGCCATCTCGAAAACGACAAGCAACCTTTTATGTTTATTGGTTATGTAAGTTGTGCCTACAATCAGGTTAAATTACATTCGAGCAACATCAAAAAAATCAAAGCAAAACATCAAGTTTTTTACGAAACCAAATGGAGTGGTTTGTCTAAATCAGCTTATCCGTTATACAATGATTTAATCGAATATTTTTTTGCTACCGATTTGCAGTTTCGTGCCATTGTGATTGATAAAAGCCAACTGAAACACGAGGATTTTAATCAAAACCACGATGATTTTTATTATAAAATGTATTTTCAATTATTGAGTAAAAAACTAGAGCTAGAATGTAATTATAATATCTATCTCGATATAAAAGATACCCGAAGTGCCAAAAAAGTAAATGGGTTAAAAGATTTTTTAAACAAAAATTACATTGCCGTTCGCAACTTGCAAAACATTCGTTCACACGAAAGCGAGTTAATGCAACTTACTGATATTATTACGGGTGCATTGTCTTATCACTTGCGTGGGTTAAACAAAGTGATTGCCAAGAATAAAATAATTGAAAAAATTCAACAACATAGTAAGCATCCGTTAACACACTCAACAAATAAAAACCAAAATAAGTTCAATTTGTTTTTCATCGATTTAAAATAAGAAGTATGCCAACAAATTTATTGAAGAAATATCCACAACTTCTTGAAATTAATCATTTAAATGAATACCAAAGAACACAATCTTTATCAGGTGTTTTTAAACGTGATTTTGAAGAAAATCCAAATTTGAATTTTCAAACTAAAAAAATTAGACCAATTCAAGGAGAAGAACCAGCAATGGTTATTCTTTTCAAGCATTTAACCTGCGAAGAAATTCAAGAAGAAGATGAGGATGGCAAAAAATACCCAAAACGAGTTTTTGAAACCTGTCGTTCACAACGCTTGCATTGGATAAAATATCATTTAGAAGAAAAGAAAAAAGACAATGTTTTTGTGTTTAGCACAGAAGAAAGAGACCAAAAAAAGAGAAGAGATATTATTAGAACCTATATTTTTGATTCAGAACAAAAATATGTTATAGTACTTGACCCACAGCGAAGTTTAAGGGATTACTATTTCGTAACCGCTTATTTTTTGAATAAAGAATATGGTGAGAAAAAAATAATAAGACTAATGAAAAACAAATTACCAATAGTATATTAAACCGCAGGGCTCGATACATATCTTGATGTAACGAGCCCCGAAACTCCTTTTTCCAAGTGGTAAAATGAGTAGTGCAAATGTAGTACATCATTTTTGATTATGCAAATTTATAGCGTCATTCATAACAAAGTGCTTTAAGCAAGTAAAAATAAAACTAAAAACAATATGCAATTACCATCCTACATAGAAGACCACATCAGTCAAATTCCGGCATTGCAACTGCTTATCAAAATGGGCTATCAATACTTGGCTCCAGAGGAAGCGTTAGCATTGCGTGGTGGTAGAACCAGCAATGTATTGCTGGAACCTATTCTAAAAGAACAACTCCAAAAAATTAACAGCATACAATACAAAGACAAGGAATTTGCATTTTCAGATAGCAATATCAATACGGCCATTGTGGAATTACGGGATCTTCCTATTCAGGATGGTTTTATAAAAGCAAATCAATTCTTTTTCGATTTAATTACTTTGGGAAAAAGTTTAGAGCAAAACGTTTTAAATGATAAAAAAAGTTTTTCCTTTCAATACATCGACTGGGTAACTATTGAAAATAATGTCTTTCACGTTACCGAGGAATATGCAGTTTTGCGCAATGATAGGAATGATACCTATCGCCCTGATATCGTATTGTTTATTAATGGTATTCCAATGGTGGTCATAGAATGTAAAAGTAATGTGATCAAAAAACCAATGGATGAAGCCATTTCACAACATTTACGAAACCAACAAGAAGATGGAATAAGAGGATTATACCAATATTCTAATATGGTAATGTCATTGGCTGTTAACGAAGCAAAATTTGCGACAACTGCTACGAAAAAAGAGTTTTGGAGTGTTTGGAAAGAAGTGTTTAGAACCAAAGAAGAAGGGGTAAATTACGGGGATGCCATTAGGCAACTAAAAAACGATGAACTGCCTAATACAGAACGAACAGCCATCTTTAACCAACGATTTAAAAATGTGCTGCATTATTTCAATCAATTAGAAAAAGAGGAAGTCATTATAACAGAACAAGACAAATTGGTATTCAGTTTGTGCCAAAAATCAAGATTGTTAGAGTTAATTTTCAATTATATTGTGTATGATGATGGAATAAAAAAAATAGCCAGATACCAACAATATTTTGCAATAAAAGAAACACTAAAAAAGATTAGCAAAGCAGATGTAAATGGAAAACGAACTGGTGGTGTAATTTGGCATACCCAAGGCAGCGGGAA
>JBAZGP010000303.1:0-4733 GCA_041652835.1 Lutibacter sp.
GAGTTTTTGGGAAATAAAAGCTTCTGTGACCATTCCAATAGCAATGGCTTCTCCGTGGGTTAGATTCTCTTTGTCTTCGGATTCCAAAAAATAAGATTCAATGGCATGCCCTAAAGTATGTCCAAAATTCAAAACTTTCCTCAAACCTTTTTCTTTGGGGTCTTTTGTAACCACTTCATTTTTAATTTCAATGGAACGATGGATTAATTTACTAATAGCACCAATATTTATTTCCTTAAAATTATTTATTTCATTCCAAAGTCGAATATCGTAAGTAATTCCATATTTTATAATTTCTGCCAAGCCCGAACGCAATTCACGATCGGAAATGGTTTCTAAATAATGGGTATCAATCAACACCATTTCAGGGTCAGAAAATAAGCCAATCTGATTTTTTAAAACGCCCAAATCCACACCGGTTTTACCACCAACAGAAGCGTCAACCATACTTAATAAAGTTGTAGGGATATTTACAAAAGCAATTCCGCGTTTAAAGGTAGAAGCTACAAATCCTCCCAAATCAGTAATAACGCCACCGCCTAAGTTTATCATCAAACTTTTTCTGTCGGCACCCAACTCGGTTAACGCATTCCAAACTCCAGTACAGGTATCCAAATTTTTGTTTTCTTCGCCAGCTTCTATTTCAATAATTTCAATTTCAGCTACGGTTTCCAACGCTTCTAATAATATGGATAAACAATAGTTATTGGTATTTTGATCTACTAAAATAAAAATGATAGAAGGGTTATAACCAGAAATAAAAATATTAAGTTTCTGATAAGCGTCTTCATTAAAGTTTACATAGTAATTATTGGATAAAATAGGTTGCATGTTGGATAATATTTTGTGCAAATTAAAGATAAAAAAATCAAAAAATAAACACTTTGTGGGTATCTTTACACAAATAAAATCTACAATGAAAAATATATTTGACAATACCGAAGTAGCCTTTGCTTTAAAAACAAATTCGGAGCTTGAAAGGGCATACTATTTGTTTGAAATGATTAAGCGTGAGTCACTTGTTAAAATTGGCACTACAGTTACTAAATTTGCGCTAAAAACACACTTGCCTGTCGAAGGCATTATTAGGGCTACCGTTTTTGATCATTTTTGTGGTGGAGTTACTGAAATTGATTGCATGCCAACAATCGATAAAATGCACACCAAAAATGTATATTCCGTATTGGACTATTCCGCCGAAGGCAAAGAAGTTGAAGAACAATTTGATTTGGCAATGCAAAAAACGCTGAACACCATTAAATTTGGTACCGAAAAATCAAGCATTCCATTTGCCGTATTTAAACCATCGGGTTTTGGAAGGTTAAAGATTTATCAAAAAATAACAGAAGGTGCTGCTTTAGATGCCCATGAAGAAATAGAGTGGAAGCGCATTAAGGAAAGATATGATATCGTTAGTAAAGCGGCTTTTGAGAATGATGTTCCTTTATTAATTGATGCTGAAGAAAGTTGGATGCAACCTGCTGCAGACGATTTAATTGAACAAATGATGGAAAAATACAATAAAGAAAAAGTGATTGTATTTGGAACTTTACAATTGTACCGTTGGGATCGTTTGGATTATCTTAAAGAATTGCATAGTCGTGCCAAAGAAAAAGGCTTTAAAATTGGAATGAAATTGGTTCGTGGCGCTTATATGGAAAAAGAAAGGGAACGAGCAGAGGAATATGGATACAAAGATCCGATTTGTGCCAACAAGGAAGCTACGGATAAAATGTATAATGATGTTTTGGTCTATATGATGGAAAATATTGATGATATGGCTATTTTTGCAGGAACGCACAATGAAGATAGTGCATATCTATGTATGGACTTAATTGATAAATTCAAATTTGCTAAAGATGATAAGAGAATTTGGTTTGGTCAATTATATGGTATGAGCGATCACATAAGCTATAATTTAGCCGCAGCAGGCTATAATGTTGCTAAATATTTACCTTATGGACCCGTGCGTGATGTTATGCCTTATTTAATAAGACGTGCTGAAGAAAATACTTCTGTGGCCGGACAAACAAATCGGGAACTTGAATTGTTGAAACGTGAACGCGAACGACGAAAAATTTAATATATATAATAAATAATTTATAAAAAAAACTGTCTTTTTAGACAGTTTTTTTTTGCTATTTAAAAGAAGAAAAAACACTTAAAATAAACAAAAATAGCAATTCGCAGCTGCCTAAAATCCATAATTCTATGTAATTGGAAAAATATAATTAGATAAAAAAATAATTGTTATTTATTTAATATGAACAAATACAGATAGTTACCTATTGTTAAGGGTGTAAATCATTATCAAATTTTTGTGATATAAAACAAAATAAAACAACTACTTTTGCATCGCCTAAAAAATTAAAACATGCAATCTATTAGAAATATCGCTATTATTGCCCACGTTGACCATGGAAAAACAACCTTGGTTGATAAAATTATTGATCAAGCCCACATTTTAGATGAACGAAAAGTTCGTACCGAGTTATTATTGGACAGTAATGATTTAGAAAGAGAAAGAGGAATTACCATATTGTCTAAAAACGTATCCATTATATATAAAGGAGTGAAAATCAATATTATTGATACTCCTGGTCACGCGGATTTTGGTGGCGAAGTTGAAAGGGTTTTGAATATGGCTGATGGCGTTTTGTTGTTGGTAGATGCTTTTGAAGGGCCAATGCCACAAACACGTTTTGTTTTAAGTAAAGCTCTGGAATTGGGTTTGATACCAATTTTAGTGGTGAATAAAGTTGACAAACAAAATTGTACGCCGGATTTGGTGCACGAAAAAGTTTTCGATTTAATGTTTGCATTAGATGCAACCGAAAAACAACTCGATTTTACTACGATTTATGGTTCAGCCAAATACAATTGGATGAATACAGATTGGAGAGAGCAAACCGATAATATTATTCCGTTATTAGATGCGATATTAAAAAATATTCCTGAGGCTCCTTATTTTGAAGGCACTCCACAAATGCAAATTACTTCTCTTGATTTTACCTCTTTTGTTGGACGTATTGCAATTGGACGTGTTTATAGAGGTGATTTAAAAGAAGGTAAAGATTATGCAATTTGCAAAGCCGACGGCAGCTTTAAAAAAGTACGTATTAAGGAACTTCATACTTTTGAAGGTATGGGTAAAGACAGAGCGGCTTCAGTAAGATGTGGTGATATTTGTGCAATAACAGGTATTGAAGGGTTTGAAATTGGTGATACCATCACTGATCTTGAAAATCCTGAACCATTAACTAGGTTAAAAGTGGATCAACCTACAATGAGTATGTTGTTTACCATTAACAATTCACCTTTTTATGGAAAAGAAGGAAAATTTGTAACTTCTCGTCATTTGCGTGAAAGATTGTATAAAGAAACTGAAAAGAATTTAGCGCTTAGAGTAGAGGATACAGATAGCGAAGACCGATTTAATGTTTTCGGACGTGGAATTTTGCATTTATCTGTATTAATTGAAACAATGCGTAGAGAAGGATACGAATTACAAGTTGGAAGACCAAAAGTAATTATGAAAGACATTGATGGTGTAAAATGTGAACCTTACGAGACCCTTGTAATTAATGTTCCTGAAGAACTATCAAGCAAAGTAATAAACTTGGTGTCCTTAAAAAAAGGTGATTTATTAATTATGGAACCTAAAGGTGATTTACAGCATTTAGAATTTTCTATTCCTTCCAGAGGATTGATAGGTTTGCGTAATAAATTACTGACAGCAACAGCTGGTACAGCCATTATTAACCACAATTTCGTAGCGTTTAGCCCTTATAAAGGTGATTTTAGTGAAGTGGTAAATGGGGCTTTAATTTCTGCGGAAGCAGGAAAAGCAACCGCTTATGCTATTGATAAGCTAGGAGATAGGGGAGTTTTCTTTATTGATATTAATCAGGAAATTTATAAAGGACAAGTTGTTGGAGAAAATAACAGACAAGACGATATGTCTATCAACCTCATAAAAGGGAAAAAACTGACAAATGTTCGTAAAACCGGAACAGATACTGCAGTAAACATTGCTCCTAAGAAAGAATTTTCATTGGAAGAATGTATGGAGTATATAAAGGATGATGAATATTTAGAAGTTACACCTCAAAGTTTACGTATGCGTAAAATTTCATTTAAATAAGCTTTTATTTAAAAATATAAAAACGTTTTCATTCATTTGAAAGCGTTTTTTTTTGTAAAAAAATAATCACCCATATTATAGCCGATAACTTTATAAATTTATGGTCAAAGTAATAGATATGGAGTAGGTGTAGGGGTTAATTGTTGCGTTTTACACAAGAAAATAATTGACTTATCAACAATTTTTAATCATTATATAAAGAAATTGCACTTTTCTTCTGCGTGAAAAAAATTGAATTTATATAATTACAAAAAGTTATAAAATTTTAGCATAATAGGGAAAAATCCATTGTAAATAAAGGGATTTATTTAGAAGTGCAATTGAAGAAAAAGGATGAAAATAACTTATTTTCACACAAAAAATAAGCTGTTAAATGACAGTTAACAAAATTAAAATGAAAGTTTTTAACAAAAACATTTGGTTGTTTAAATTTTTGTATATACATTTGATGTATATACAACAGTAGTATAGATAACTGTCGCCCCACGAAGTTGAATAAAAATGATAAAAAGGATGAGTTAAATCTACCTGATTATACAATTGAGAATATATTGTATACTGGTAATTGGATGAATGAAAATTTTTCAGA
>JBAZGP010000304.1:0-4725 GCA_041652835.1 Lutibacter sp.
TCCTGAAGAATTTTTAGCAAATTTTGACTGGCACATGTATGAAGAAGGTATTGAAGCAATTGATGCGGAAAATCTAAAGGCTTTTGAAGCAGCGTTGGATGTTACCTTAGGAATTGTTAGCGAACGTGAAGTGATTGAAGGTATTGTTGTAAGAAAAACAGATCGTGAAGCAATCATTGACATCAATGCAAAATCTGAAGGTGTTATTTCATTAAATGAATTTCGTTATAACCCAAATTTAGCCGTTGGAGACAAGGTTGAAGTTTTGGTTGACAAAAGAGAAGATAACACAGGTCAATTGGTATTATCTCACAAAAAAGCAAGAGTTATTAAAGCTTGGGATCGTGTAAATAATGCACACGAAACTGGTGAAGTAGTTAACGGATTTGTTAAATGCAGAACTCGTGGCGGTATGATTGTTGATGTTTTTGGAATTGAAGCATTCTTACCAGGTTCACAAATTGATGTGAAACCAATTAGAGATTATGATCAGTATGTTGAAAAAACAATGGAATTCAAAGTGGTGAAAATCAACCATGAATTTAAAAATGTTGTGGTTTCTCATAAAGCACTTATTGAAGCTGATATTGAAATTCAAAAGAAAGAAATTATTGGTAAATTAGAAAAAGGCCAAGTACTTGAAGGTGTTGTTAAAAATATTACTTCTTATGGCGTTTTTGTTGATTTAGGTGGTGTTGACGGATTAATTCACATTACAGATTTATCTTGGTCAAGAATCAATCACCCAAGTGAAGTGGTTGAATTAGATCAAGTATTAAATGTGGTAATTCTTGATTTTGATGATGAGAAAACCAGAATTCAATTGGGATTAAAACAATTAAACAAACATCCTTGGGAAGCTTTAGATCCAAATATTAAAGTGGGTGACACCATTAAAGGTAAAGTAGTTGTACTTGCTGATTATGGTGCATTTATTGAAGTTTCAAAAGGTGTTGAAGGATTAATTCACGTATCTGAAATGTCTTGGTCAACACATTTACGTTCAGCTCAGGATTTTGTTTCTGTAGGTGACGAAGTGGAAGCTCAAGTATTAACTTTGGATAGAGACGAAAGAAAAATGTCTCTTGGAATTAAACAATTGCATCCAGATCCTTGGACCAAAATTGCTGAAAAATACCCTGTAGGTTCAGTGCATACAGGAACCGTTCGCAATTACACTAACTTTGGTGTTTTTGTTGAATTGGAAGAAGGTATCGACGGATTAGTTTATATTTCTGACCTTTCTTGGACTAAGAAAATCAAACATCCATCAGATTTTGTTGCTGTTGGCGATAAACTTGAAGTTCAAGTGTTGGAGTTGGATGTGGAAGGACGTAAATTAAATTTAGGTCACAAACAAACCAATGAAAATCCTTGGGATGCTCATGAAGAGAAATTTACAATCGATTCAATTCACGAAGGAACTGTAAAAGATAAAAGCGATAAAGGACTAATAGTTTCATTGGAAGATAATGTTGAAGCTTTCGTTCCAAGTCGTTTCATCATAAAAGAAGATGGTACAAAACTGGCAAAAGGAGATGTTGCACAATTCAAAGTTATTGAATTCAACAAAGAATTTAGACGTATTGTAGCTTCTCATACTTCAATTTTTAAAGCACAGGAAGAGAAAAATGTTAAAGTTGCTCAGCAAAAAACTGATTCAGCCGAAAAAACAACTCTTGGTGATTTAGGTGGTGATCTTGCCGCTTTAAAGAAAAAAATGGAAGGCGGTAAATAATCCTTATTTCATTTAAATATTAAAAAGCTGTATCAATTTGATACAGCTTTTTTTGTTTTATTACAACTATAAAAATTATCTTTGTTAACTAAAATTTTGCAATGACATTAATAAAATCAATTTCGGGAATAAGAGGTACAATAGGCGGAAAAGTAAATGATAATTTAACCCCAATTGACACTGTTAAATTTGCCGCAGCCTATGGGATGTGGCTTAAAAATCAAATTAAAAATAAAGAACTTACTGTTATGTTGGGCAGAGATGCACGAATATCCGGCAAAATGGTAAGCAGTTTGGTAGGAAATACTTTGGTTGGATTGGGAATAAATGTTGTTGACATTGGATTGTCAACTACTCCAACAGTTGAAATGGCGGTTATACTTGACGCTGCTGACGGCGGTATTATTATTACTGCCAGTCACAATCCAAAACAGTGGAATGCCTTAAAGTTGCTTAATAATAAAGGAGAATTTTTAAGCGCTTTAGATGGGGAAGAAGTTTTGGCAATTGCAGAAAATAATAGTTATATTTTTTCAGAAGTTGATGATTTGGGTAGTTTCAGGAAGAAACCGAATTACATCAATAAACACATTAGAGAAGTTTTAAATTTGGAATTGGTAAATATTGAAGCTATAAAAAAGGCTAAATTTAAAGTGGTGGTTGATGCTGTTAATTCTACCGGTGGAATTGCAATTCCTGCTTTATTGGAAAAATTAGGCGTAGAATGTATTGAATTGTATTGTGAGCCTAATGGCGAATTTCCACACAATCCAGAACCTTTAAAGGAATATTTAACGGATATTTCTGAATTGGTAGTCAAAGAAAAAGCCGATTTAGGAATTGTGGTTGATCCGGATGTGGACAGACTTGCATTTGTTTGTGAAGACGGCTCTATGTTTGGTGAAGAATATACATTGGTTGCTTGCGCAGATTATGTTTTGGGTAAAACCAAAGGAAATACCGTATCCAATTTATCATCATCAAGAGCTTTAAGAGACATTACTTTAAAACATGGAGGCAAATATCAAGCGAGTGCTGTTGGAGAAGTAAATGTAGTTGAATTAATGAAATCAACAAATGCAATTATAGGAGGAGAAGGAAATGGTGGAATTATCTATCCTGAATCGCATTACGGACGAGATTCTTTAGTGGGTGTTGCTTTATTTTTATCGCATTTGGCCACATTAAAAATATCTTGTAAACAATTAAGGGACAGTTATCCTGCTTATTTTATGAGTAAAAATAAAATAGAATTAACGCCTCAAATTGATGTAGACAACATTTTAAGCACCATAGCTTCAAATTATAAAAATGAAGAGGTGATTACCATTGATGGGGTGAAAATTAATTTTGAAAGGGAATGGGTCCATTTAAGAAAATCAAATACAGAACCAATTATCAGAATTTATACGGAAAGCACTTCACAACAAAGTGCAGATGAGTTGGCAAACAGATTTATAAAGGAAATAGAGTCCATAATTAAAAAATAAAAAATAAAAAGAATGAAAAATTTAATATTAACCGTACTTTTTTTAAGCAGTGCCATAGGCTTTTCACAAGAAGTGGTAAAATCTCAAGACCTAAATTATAATGATGCAGGACCAAATAAAGGGAAAATTTTTGTGTACTGGGGATGGAATAGAGATCATTTTTCAACTTCAGATATTAGGTTTAAAGGAGCAGATTATGATTTTACATTAAAAGATGTTAAAGCTGATGATAAGCCAAAACCATTCGGAATTTATTATTTAAAGCTAGATGAATTAACAATACCGCAAACCAATTTTAGGGTAGGTTATTTTTTCAAAGAAAATTATACCATTTCTATAGGCCTTGATCATATGAAATATGTAATGCGCAATGATCAAACTGTAAAAATTAACGGAAATATAAATACCGGTGGAGCTTTTGATGGTGTTTATAATAATGATGATATTGTTTTAACCAGCGACTTTTTGCTATTTGAACATACAGATGGTTTAAACTACGTAAATGTTGAGGTCAGCAGATTTGATAATTTAGATAATTGGTTAAAATTCTCAGTAAAAAATATTGACATTAACTTAACGGAAGGAATTGGAGCAGGAATATTATATCCAAGAACAAATACTACTTTATTAGGAAAAGAACGTTATGATGAGTTTCATGTTTCAGGTTATGGACTTTCTGCCCATGTGGGATTGAACATTACGTTTTTCAAATACTTTTTTATCCAATCTAATTTTAAAGTGGGTTACATAAATATGCAAGATATTAGAACTACAAATGATAAAGTAGATTCCGCATCACAACACTTCACTTTTACTGAAAATATGTATGTTTTTGGAGCCAGATTTAGGTTAACTAAGTAATTTCACTTAGGGATTTTGTCTTTGTGTTTGAAGCGTTTATGCGTCCAAAAGTAGTATTCAGGTTGAGCGCGAATCTGTTTTTCAATTTTTTCTATAAAAATATCGGTCAGTTGATAATTGGGAAATTTTTCGGCTTCATTGGTGATTAAATGGAATGTAGTTTCGTAATAGCCTCGTTTTATTTTTTTCGTTTCTATATAAACCATATTCATTTTGAATCTTTTTGCCAACATTTCGGCACCAGTATGTATGGGTACTTTGACGCCTAAAAACTCACTCCAATAAAATGTTTTGGAAAGTTGAGGAGATTGGTCACTTAACAACCCATACATCGCCTGAATACCGCGCTTATGGTTGTATCTAATTTCGCCAATAATTTTTGAAGTCTGGATTAAATTGGTGCCGAATTTCGTTCTTGATTTTAATATTTTTTCATTTAAATAAGGATTGTTTATTTTAGTGTATGCCGCATATCCTTTATATTTCACGAAGGAATCCAAACTCATTATCCATTCCCAATTTGCATAATGCGACCCTGTGAGAATTATACTTTTGCCATCCTTATACAATTCATCAAAGAATTCAAGATTGGTGTACTTATACCTTTTGTAAACTTCTTCTTTAGGTACTGTGAAT
>JBAZGP010000305.1:0-4719 GCA_041652835.1 Lutibacter sp.
AATTATCTTTTACTTGTTGGGCATCTTTGTCAAAATCATCAATAGAAACCTTTTCTCCAGTTGAAATCTTAATTTGTTTCCCACTGCAATTAATTCTTAAATGAATAGGAGACAAGCCTTTTTTATCAGTTTTATCTAAATAATAATTTATTGTTGCCATATTATTTTTTTACGGACGTTTTTACGGACACGGACAAACTTACGGACAGTTTTTTGATTTTGCAAGATAAATTTAGAATTATTTTCCCATTCCACACACATTACACTTCCCTCCTTTCGTCAGTCAGCATAATAAGTGTTTACTCGCTCATCTTTTATTTTACAAATAAGAGCTCGTGAACCTCGTACCTCGGTTTCATTAAAATTGTTGAAGTAACTTTTGGGTTTAAAACTTTTCAAAATAAATGTTAATATTGCTTTTCCCCAAAGCAAATAACTCTTCGGCGAAAAGCTCAGAGCAGGCGGCACGCTAACATTATAATACATTTTGCATTATGGGTTTAGCCACTGGCTGAAGCCATCATCAAGAAAGATGGCGCGCTGGCGAAATTACACAAAAGTTGAATCAGTGATAGTTATAATGCTACATTATGCTAAATATCGCAAAAGCTTTCTATTTCTTAACAATAGGTTAAAAAAAATTAAATATAAGATTCTATAAAACAAAAAGGAGAATAGTTTTTATAACTATTCTCCTTTCCTCATATTAACCAAACAATCAATTAATTTTTATTTTTATATCTCTTTATTCCATGTCAATAATACCAACTACTTCATAAGCTCTGGTACCATTAACTTGTATTTTTTCATATAAAATATTTGCGTATTCATAATAGCTTTGACCGTCTATTGTTACTTTTTCATAATCATCAGGAAGTTCATAAACAATAGTTCCTACTTCTGGATCTACAACTTCATATTCATTATTTATATGTATGTAATAAATACCAGAAATATAATAATAGTTATAGGTGTTAAATTGTATTCTTCTATAATTTGGCGGTAATACCTTAATTCTAAATCCAACTTTTGGTGAGATAGTTATGTACCTACCTCTTGATTGTGTGTAATATTTATTATTTGCATAATAGTAGTTTTGGTTTTTATAATTAACTACAGTTCTGTTTGGTATTGTTCTTACAGAAACCACTTTTTTCGTAGGTGTTTTATAAGTTACTTTTGTACTCGGTACTCTTTTGCTTATCCCACTTTTTTTTACAGTGGTTGTTTTTGTAATACTGCGATTTGTTTGTGCTGAAATTTGTATGGTACTTGCCATCAAAAATATAAATGGTAACATGAATGCTTTAATAAATGTTTTCATAATTTTTAAGATTTAGGTTTAACTTTCTTTAATACTTACTTTGACCTCATTTTCTATTAATAGTTTAAAGATATTTGTATTGTGTGTGTAAAGAAACTCAAATAGACAAATGCCTATATTGTATCTGCGAATACCAAAAATATATAGAAGTGTTAGTAAAACGAGGCTTAGGAATTAAGCGAATTATTATTAACAAACGCTAAAAATTTTGGTTTGTATTGCTCAGAAACTGTAATACGCTGCTTATTGATGACAATTTGACTTCGCTCAATAACTTCAATATTTTTTAAGGACACAATAAAGGAACGATGTACACGCATAAATTGTGTTTCTGGTAATTCTTCTTCTAACGACTTTAAACTCATCAACGTTAAAATAGGTTTCGGATTGTCTTTCAACCATATTTTAATGTAATCTTTAAGCCCTTCAAAATACAAAACATCTGTTAGTTTAATTCGTAATTGTTTGTATTCTGATTTTACAAAAAGAAATTCTTTTTCTTGAGAAACAATGTTTTGCGATTTACCTTTTACTAATGAAAACCAGGTATTTGCTTTGTTGGCTGCAGTTAAAAATTCCGCATAATCAAAAGGTTTTAATAAATAATCTAAAGCTTCAACTTTAATTCCTTCCAAAGCATATTGATCGAAAGCAGTCGTAAAAATAACACGCGTATCTTTAGGTAACATTTTAGAAAATTCAATTCCTGTTAAATCGGGCATTTGAATATCTAAAAACAATAAATCTACAGGTTCTGTTCTGATAAATTCCATAGCTTCAATAGCGCTACTACATTTATTTTTTAGAATTAAAAACGGTGTTTTTTTAACATAACTCTCCACTAAATTAAGCGCCATTGGCTCATCGTCTACAATTACACAAGTAATTTTTATATTGCTCATAATTTAAGTAGTTTCAATTTCTAGATGCGCTATAAATCGATTGTCTTTTACTGTTGTTGTAAACCTATTTTTGTTTGGATATAATAATTCTAAGCGCTTTTTAACGTTGGAAATTCCAATTCCAGAACCACTTTTATCGTCTGTTTTTTTAGGAAAATTATCATTTTCAATTGTAAACAAAACCGTTTTTTCTTGAGAGGTCATGATTATTTGAATGATACCTTCCTTACTCGCCGAAACGCCATGTTTAAAAGCATTTTCAATCAATGAAATAAATAATAAAGGTACAATTTTAATTCCTGTTTCTTCGGAAGGAAAGCTATAAATTACTTCTGTTTTATCAGAAACACGCAGTTTCATTAAATCTATATACTTTTTCATAAAATCAATTTCTTTTGAAAGTGAAACCAATTCCAGATTCGTTTCATACAACATATAACGCATTAACTTACTTAAACTGTGTATAGAAGATTTGGCTTGATCTGGCGAAATATCTACCAATGAATAAATATTATTTAACGAATTAAAAAAGAAATGAGGTTGTAACTGATAATGTAAATGCTGTAATTCCGATTGTAACTTAATATTATCGGCTTCTTTACGTCCTGCCTCTGTTTTTACCCATTTTCTTGTGCTTTTTATAGCTATGGAAAATAATAAAGGCGCCATATACGATAACATTTGAATGTAAATAAATAATTTAATGGGTGGTCCATTTTCATCATTTTTATCTGGTCTAGTTTTAATAAGTTCTTCAAAAAAATTTCCTTCAATTTGTTCTTTTAATAGGATGAACAAAGCAATCATTCCAATATTAATTAAAATGAATAAACCCATTTTTTTGGTAAACAAAAATTTATCTATCAATAAAAAATAATTTGAATAAAAAATAATGGCATAAAACACCATTGGAATCCAAAAATGTGCAACAATTCTATTAAAATTTTCTTGTCCATAAGACAATACAAAAGGCATACTAAAAAGGACTAACCAAACTAGGAGATGTGAAAGAATAGTTATTTTTTTATTTTTATACATTTTATATTGTATTATTTTTTACCAATTATGCTCTTTGCTATTAACCGTATCCCAATAAATTCCACTCTTAAAATTACTAGTGATAAATTTATAAATGTTTTCAGCAGATTCTTTAGGTGTTAAAGGTGCATTTTCAAGATTGCTGAGTCTAATTTCTGTTTTTACCCAACCTGGATCTATGGCGGCAACAAATAATTTATCCTTTAACCTAATAGAAAGAATTTTGGTGTACATATTTAATGCACTTTTTGAAATTCTATAAGCAACTGAATCAAAACTTTCAGCCGCCGTTATGGAACCCATTTTTGAGGAAACTATTACTATTTTTCCTTCATTTTGAATTAACGGCAATAAGCTTTCTGTTAAAAATACGTTTCCGTTTACATTCACTTTAAATGTTTCATCAAAAGTACTACGTTCTGGAAAATGAGAACCAAGATCTGGACCAATACCAGCATTGTCAATTAATATATTTATTCCCTTAAACTGAACTTTTACCGCTTTTGTAAATTCTTGAATGCTGTTTTCTTGTGTGACATCCAATGCCATTGGAAATAGATTGTCGTGATTTATAGCATCAATTTTACCATTTCTGCTTGTTCCTATTACGATGTAACCATTATTGAGCATTTTTAGTGTCAACGCTAATCCAATGCCTCGACTTGCTCCTGTTATTACTGCTACATTTTTCATTTGTTCAATCCGTTAATTTTGATGCATTTATTAGCTTTTTTTAAACTTCATTTTATTATTCATAATGCAGCGCTGTAATTGGATCTAATGCCGCTGCTTTTTTTGCTGGATACCATCCGAAAAATATACCTGTAACCGCACAAACGGCAAAAGAAATCACGATAGAATATAAAGCAATACTTGTAGGCCAATTTAAGAATTTTTCTATAAAAACAGTGGATACAAGTCCTAAAATAACACCTAAAAGTCCGCCTGTAATACTAATTAAAATAGCTTCAATTAAAAACTGCATTAAAATATCTGAACCCTTTCCTCCTACAGCCATTCGTAAACCAATTTCTTTGGTACGTTCTTTTACAGAAACATACATAATATTCATAATTCCAATACCACCAATTAATAATGAAATACTTGCAACTGCCACTAATAAAATGGTTAGCATTTCACTGGTGGAACTAAAGGTTGAAATTAATTCTTCCATAGAACGCACACTAAAATCATCATCTTCATTCTCTTGTAATTTATGTTGCGAACGTAAAATTTCAGTTACTTGTGTTACGGCATCTGGAGCATCATCTTCACTAATTGCTGAAGCCATTACTTGATTTAAATAATCAATGGCTAAAATACGTTTTTGTACAGTTGTATAAGGCGCAATAACCACATCTTCTTGATCTTGTCCAAAAGTATTTTCACCTTTTTCTTCTAAAACACCAATTACTTTAAATGGGATGTTATTAAAACGAATCATTTGCCCTACAG
>JBAZGP010000306.1:0-4716 GCA_041652835.1 Lutibacter sp.
TAACGCTTGCAATTGATTACCGGCTTGTATTACCTGGGGAATTGTAAATGGGGTTACTTTAGCAAAGTTTACTAAATCAGCTAACCTTCTCTTTGCTTCCTCAGTAGAACCAATCATATTTTTTAATGCCATTTGGTACTGCTCAAATTGACCGGCAACCACAACCGGTTTAGCCATTATCTCTATAAGCATTTTCCCTTTTCTCATCAACTCTAAAAATTGATTCAAAAAGATCACACCTTTTTCAAATTGACTGAATGTCCCTTTGGAAGAACCTTCTAACTTCTTTATTGCTTCTTCAAAACTATTTACTACCGGAACCGCTTCTTTATTTGTTTTATTTAAGCTCTTTGTTTTTCCTTCCAACCCGGAAACTCTATTTTCCATCTTCAAGAAAAACTGGGATTGCCTATTAGAATAATTTTCCATGAACTTTATATTATTCTGGAAATTATTATTCATTGATCTTGACACAGCAGCAGTCGTTCTGTCAAGAGTTTTTATTTTATTTTCTAACCCGGATACAACTCTGATAAGATCGGCTATTGTATTATTAGTAAGTTTTGATTGTGTTTTTATTGTGTTGTTGAATTTTGTAAATGCTTTTTCCGTACTACCTACAACTTTACCCAACTCATTTACAACATCTTTAACTTGTGTTACTTCTTTTTTACCATCTTTTGTATCAATGGTCATTTTCAAAACTAACTTACTTCCACCTCTTCCCGGCATTTTAACCTCTACTAAGAAAAACAGCGAACCTTTCGATTCGCTATTTTATTTTTTATCCATTTCCTCAACATAATTTAGATCACTTATTAACTTGTTAAGAACTTCAATTTTATGAAGATAATATGATCTATACACTCTTCCAACTTTTGTTACTAAAATATCTTTATACTTTGTTAAATCTCCGTCACTTAAATAAAAAGCTATGTCATCAACATCGGCTTTTAAATTTGGCTCTACGAACTGGTTTCTTCCTTTTCGTTTTGATTTGAGCCGTCCAATAACGTTTTGCTCGCGTTCAATAATGGGCTTAAATAATCCATTAAACTCATTATCAAAGTCCCCCTTCCATTTAAAAAATCTGTGAGAATACTCACAAAGGTTTTATCACCCAAGTATTTCATATTCTCACGATTCTTTTCTATTAAATCCTCAGTCCAATATTCAGTATTCTCAGGTACTAATAGCACGGAAAAGACATCCGGTAATTTGTCACTCTCCATCAAAGCCTCTATAACAGAAGCAACATTCAAAGAAGTTTCTATTACTCCGTCAGCTTTTTTTTGTACATCTAATATTTCATTTAGCTTTACTTTTACTTCTTGCAATATTTTACTAAGTGTATAATATTGTAAATAATTTACTTCTTCCGGTACAACATAATTTACACCTTTAATTACTACGTTAGTCATTTTGTTCTCCATATATTTTTTATAGATTAAGTTAAATAAGCATTAAAAGTTATTTCATTTGAAGCGGTAGCTACATATTCTAAATCATACTCACCGGAATATGTAAATGTAACTTCACGTTTATCATCACCAAAATCAAAACTACCTATTCTAGTCAAACCACCTTTTCCAAATTTCAATGTTAATGTACCGAGAACAACACTGATTGGGGTAGCGGAACTAAAGAACTCATATTCAATTGCATCAGCTAAAGCGGCAGCATCAACACCGGAAGCAGTGCATGTTAACTCTACTTGTAAAGCCGATACAATAGAATTATTAAAACCATTTTTTGCGCTCTTTGTTTTTACCGAACACATAAAATCAACTATGTTTGCATCACCAAAACCGGAAACACCGCTAGGAATGAATGATGGTGAAATAAAACTATCTGCAACTTTTGTGTTATCAATTTTAGGAAGGGTATCTGCAACAAAAGCTAAGTCGTTAGTAGCAGATTGACTTATCATATAATCGTGATAACCCGATCCAGTACCATACTTGAAAGCACCTTCAAAGGTTATATTACATTGACGCTCTTTCAAACCAAAACGTAATTCAAAATCCACACCCAAAGAATAAGCGTTATCAAAAATGTAAAGTCCACCATTAGGAGATACAACTGTATAATTACCAGATGTACCGGATTTTGCAACACCGGAAGTTACAACAGCAACAGCAGCACCACCTTTTTTAGCGGAAGTTATTAACGCATTGATAATATCCGGGTCATCAACCTGCATTGTAGGACAATCAACTTTGAAATTAAATAGATTTGGAAAAGCTCTGTTTTTATTGTCTCTAATTTCATTTAGATGATTACCTGTCAAATTGCCATTTTGACGAATACCCATTCCGTAAACACCGGTGTATGAACCACCTGATCCTCTACCTGGGAAAGCTATTTTATCCGGAATGAAATAAATTTCTTTTATACCGGCATTAATGAAAACAGCACTCATAATTTCACCTCTTTTTTAATTAATATCATAATCGTATTTATTTATTGTTGTTTCAATTTCTAAAACAGCAGCAGCAAAATTTAATCTCTCTAACTCTTCAGCATAATCTGTAAAAGATGTTCTTAAATAATCAAATCTTTTACCCGTAGCAAGGAATAAATTTAATACACAATTTCTGATAAACACCAATTCCTTTTTCCACTGCTTAAAAGTTTTTCTATCTTTACCTACCATAATAGTTATCTTAAAATTTATCGTTCCACTAATAATCCTACCTGTCATACTTGTCTCATCCGAAACGCTCTCATCAATCTCTGGAATTATTATTGGTCTACTAACTTCAGCATCTAACTCTGAACTATTTTCTGTTTCAACTGAATGGTCATCATCAGGATCAAGTAAAACAATACTCCTTGATAAATACAAATCCATTAACTCACTGTCGGTCAATTCACTTTCTATATAATCACCCCAAGAAGTTACAACTCCGGCAGAAGCAGCAATACCGGCATTGAGGGTAGTTTCAATATATTCTAGTACTGTTAACTCGTTTGGATTTTCTGCGCCCATATATCCATCTCTTTATATGCCATTTCGTATGCTTTTTCTTCAAACCCATCCATGAACTTATGCTGTTTAGTACCACCTGTTATATTCATTATATCAAAACCTTTTCCTCTACCTACTATATTTCTTGCTATTAGAAAAGCTAATCTTTTTTGCTGATTTTTTCCTCTTAATAAAGAACCTCCGTAAGTAGCACTCATTCCTTTAGCTCTTAACCATCTCAATATTTGATTTATATTTACAGCTTTACTAGAATAATTAGAAGCCATAGTTCCACCCTCAATAGCATCGAAACCTTTATCCGTTGTATTCAACTCAATCTGGGCAATACCATTATCAGCAGTAACTTTTTTAGAAAAAGAATTATATAACTGACTTGTTACTTTAGCTCCGGATTTACTAACAAAAGTTTGCAAAATTTTTATAGCGTTTACACCGATCTTGTTGCCCAAGTCCTTTACAGACTTGTCAATTTGCTTGTTAATATTATCTAATGCAGAAGTGTCTATTTCGGGCATGATATTATCTCAAGTTACAAGACATTCTTCCTTCATCCGCCGATCTTTACTGCATCGCACGTCCAGAAGCTCACCCCGGCTACCCACCGGTGTATTATTTTTAAATTCGTTTATTAATGCGAACCGCTTGATGTTTTGTGCAGCTAAAATATCTCTATCGTGAATAACTCCACATGATTCACAAGTCCAAGTTCGATCTGATAGGGTTAGGTTGTTGTTAATTACTCCGCAACTACACATCTTTGAACTTGGTTCAAACCTTCCAATTTGTAAAAGATTTTTTCCATACCAATCAGACTTATATCTTAATTGCCGGAAAAATTCTGACCATGATACATCAGATATTGCTTGTGATAAATGACGATTTTTAACCATACCCCTCACATTCAAATCTTCAATTGCTATTGTTTGGTTCTCACAAGTAATTCTTGAAGTTAGTTTGTGAATAAAATTGGTTCTTTGATTTTTTATTTTTTCATGTAATAATGAAACTTTTCTATATGCTTTTTTTTGATTTTTACTTCCACGTTTTTTTCTGGATGCTCTTCGTTGCAAAATCGCTAAACGGGTCAGTTGGCTTTGTAAAAATTTAGGATTATTAATCTTTTCCCCGGTTGAGAGTACACAAAAGTTTTTTAATCCAACATCAATACCAATTGTTGTTTGTTCTTGAATTTCAGATTTTATTGGGAGTTCTTTCCCATCGTCAACCAAAACAGAAGCGAAGTATTTTCCAGTGTTAGTTTTTTTTATTGTAACGGTTTTTATTTTACCCTCGAAAATTTGATCACCACGATATTTGATACCTTCTTTAAATTTTGTAATTTTTAATAAGTGGGCTTCAAAATTTATTTTTGACCCATCTGGGCACTGAAAACTTTGTTGAGATTTTCTGGACTTATATTTAGGAAATTTAGTAATACCTCTAAAAAAGTTATTGTAGGCACTCTCCAAATTCGACAAAGCTGCATTAAAAGCATGAGAGTTAATTTCTTTTAGAAACGGAAATTCTTCTTTAAGTTCCGGTATTTGATAGATTAAATCAAAAGTTGTAAAGTTCCTCTTTGTTTGACTCTTATACGCTAACTGTTTGCATTCAAGGGCTAGATTATAAACTAACCTTACGCAACCAAAATGCTTGTCTAAAAGAATTTCTTGTTCTTTAGTTGGATAAAGTCGATATAAATAAGATTTGTACATTCAAGAATC
>JBAZGP010000307.1:0-4698 GCA_041652835.1 Lutibacter sp.
ATGATTGGTATACACTTCAAGAAGTTAAAAAAATATTAGGTATTGACGATGATGTAATTCTTAGATGGATTAATTCTAAAAAACTTAATGCCAACCACTATGATGGTAAAAAGAATATCTGGCAAATTACTAAGAAAAATTTGAAAAAATTCATCAGAACATATCCATGTGAGATACCTAGCCGTAACTTAGATTTTCCTGAAATAGTTGAAATACTTTGTGGATTAATTTACAAAGTGGAGGATTAAAAATGGGTGCAGAACTTGAACTTTCTAATCAAATAGCGTATATCGATTCAATCCTTTTTTATAATACTGAAAAACTACAGGCTTGCAATCCATTCCTTAACGTTTCAGTTGCTTCAATATTAATTTCCATTCGTAAAAGTTTAATTGAATTGCAAGACATTAAGAAGAAAAGTTAATTAAATTATTTTTATTACTATTTTTAAGCGCAAGCGAAAAAATAGAGTGCTTCGGATATATAAGGGACTTCGCCACTTTTGCAAGTCCCTTATTCCTTTTCTTGCCCCTTTTATCCCTATTATATATTTATAGTGTTATTGGAGTATCGTTTTATAACTAGGGGCTAGTATCATTTTGATATTAGGGTATTGACATTTATACAAAACTAATATAAAATAAATATAAAGATAGGAATAATTTTGTCAGGTTTAAACTATAGACGTAGAAAACGATTTTCTAAATAATTAGTTAGTCGTGAAATTTTATTATATTAAAGTGGAGAATTAAAATGAGATGTCCAAGGTGCAATAGCAACAGAATAAATAAAGCAGGATTTGCCAAACTTTATTCTAATAATGGCACGACTTGCATAAAAAACAGAATTATTTTTGTAGGGATTGTCATAAATACACCATGCTAATAATATGATAGCATACAGACGAACTAATGTCAAGTATTTTTTATTCGCTAACGTTTTTGGCAACGAATTAACCCCCTACTTTCTTTATTTTCTTGAATCCATTTAGGCCATCGAGGGTCATCTTCTGGATAATCAGGAATAATAACCCCAGCTATTTTTCGCTCTTTTGGTTTTTCGATTTTAGGTTCAGTAGTTTTAAATGCTACTACGATTGGCTCATCGTATTCTGCTTCATTTTCTTCATCATTTTCCCCATCCCTATCATCTTCTGCATCATTAAAATTATGAACGTTTTGCATTTCATTTTTAATATTTACGTGTTGCTGATGTTGAACACGCCTTGCAATTCCTAAGAAGATGGCTAAGAATAAAAATCCGGCAAGCCCCCAAAATCCGTTCCAGAAATGGCAAAGTCCAAAAAGAAAAGCCACAAGTATAACAGAGAAAATATCAAATATTACATGGCTGTATGAAAACTTTGGATGCTGTGTAGGATGAAGTTGAATAGCCAAACCTGCAAGTCTAAAAGGTGGTAATACAAAAGCATAGATGGTTAATCTGATAATGGTAATGATTGCTTGAAACATTTTTTACTCCAATCAAATTTTAATTTAAAGCGGCATCAAGGGAAGTTGAATTGTTTTATCAAATTTTTTTATTGTTGTTTTGCGTACAATCCGATACGTTTTGTATTCCTCGATAAGGCGATGTTTCATGTATGCTACATATGCATCCAATTCCTGTTGATTTTCTGCAAGGAAGTATCCGAAAGGACTTTTCGGTGGGATCAATACACTCCACCCTTGCCTTCTAAGACTTTCAATCGCCATTCTTAGTTTTCTTTCTTTTATGCCAGTTAGTAAGCAAAGATTTTTTAACGAGTTTGCATTTTTATGACCATAGCCTAAATGGTTCAACACCTTAATTTCAATCTCTGTTAATTCTTCTTTGGTTAAAGATGGCTTACTCATTTAATCTTTACCCTCTTTAATTGTGATGTTGGTTTCCATAGTAAAACCTACCTTTGGTTGTAAAGTTAAATAATGCAACGACAATATTTAGCATACTGAAAATACCTAATAAAATAATAAGTAAAATTGTCGCAGATGATTTAAAGGCATCTATAAATGCATAGAAAGAAAATATACCTGCAATCATATTCATACAAGCCATAGCCAGCCTTGTTTTTGGATACTTATTTTTATTTGTAGGTGTAGTCATTTTTCTGCCTCTTTGTTTGGTTATTCGTGGCTTTGCCTCTAAATTATTTGCATCGTATATGAAGGTTAGCCCGTCATCCTGTAATACAGTGTAAATAATTTGCACCTCTTTTATTGTACCAGATTTGCAAAATGTTTTGGAATATTTTATGTTTACACTTTGCCCGATTTTAAATTTAGGGTTTGGAGATTTTTTATTACTTTCATTGCTCATTTTTTCGCCTCAGTTTTCACTTTTTTACTTTGCAATAAATTAAAAACCCTTTCTAATTCTGCTTTAACTTCATGGTCGTTATATATCGGATAGCTTTCATCTCCACTAGTTTCATATGAAGTTTCAACAATGGTATGGATGATTTTTTCGGCATCGAGTATTAATTGATTATAATTTTCATAGTTTAATTTGTTGCTTCGTAGTAAGGCGCTGAATATTAAACCAATAAAACCACTCAGATTAAATTTTAAGTCTGATTTATATTCTTCTAATGATCGTTTAATGTTAGATTGAATACTATTATAGGGTTCAAAGGCTCGTTCCACTTTCTCTGTGATTATATCACTCATTTTACCTCTCCATTTTCAAGTTCCGTTTTAAATTCCCATTGTTCATTGTCGTCTGTAAGACCATCACAACCATAAATTTCACTACCTGATGATGGTTGAATAAGTATTACTGTACCTTTTCCTAAATCTGGTAAGGCATCAATTACGGCTTGAATACGTTTATCATCGCTATTTTGTATTCTATCAATTTGTTTTTGTGAAAAATCGTCAAGTAGTTTTTCTAATTCTGCTTGTGCTGTTTCATCATAATAAATTGCGCCTTTTGCTGCTTTTATAGCCTTTTACACTAAAGGATTTTGATCTGTAAAGTCTATTGTATTGGATATTATAAAGTTTCCAGGTGGGAAGATAGTTTTGCCGTTATAAACTATATCGATTGAATTATAAGTTAGTTTTTGTTCCCACGGAAACTTAAAATATTTTTCAAATTTGTATCCAATATATCTTTCACCTTGCGTCAAAATTGTAATATTTGATTGTGAAAAATATCCTAACATTGAAAATATCGAAATAGATATTAGTAAGATTACAATGCCACTCAAAATATATTTTATCATTTTTCCACCTCGTTTTTATTAATATTGTAAGTTATTATCATCCAATCATTGTCGTAGCTCAATGTAGTGCTTGCGATTAGTGGTATTGCTATAGAATATGTTGGTTGATTCCAATTAGGTTGGTTGCTCATTTCATTTGTTTTATCATCATGATTAGAAGGTGGGTAAGCAAAAATGCCCAAATGATTAATGCAAATCCCAATCCTATTATAACCTGCATTCCCGAAATTATAACAAGGTTTTTGACTAAAATTTGCAATTTTTTAAGGCTAAATCAATACAAACTTTTAATAAAAACATAGGTATAATTTATACTAAGGAATTGCAAAATTGCATCACTAGCGATATTTTATTTTAGCCTCATTTCAGTACATTTGTTCGTCATAGGTATAATTTTTCGGGAAGGCAGGTTATAATTAACTTAATATAAGCAAGTATCGTATCCCTCATTATTTTACCTCAGCGTTTCTATTTTCCCATGCAATTTTGTTCTTGTATTTACGGACATCAATATTTTTGTCAGTTATTTCGGTATGACAACCAAACCTATGAACTGGATAATTGTTTGCCTTGCTATGGTCATTGTAGCATCTAGGAATGATGTGATGTCCGTCAACCTTTTCACGCTTTGCGGGTTTGCCACACCATAAGCATATCTTACCGTTTTCTTCAAAGACTTCATCAGTTATTTTATTCCATTGCTCTGTTTTTATCGTTTGCTTTTCGCTCATAGGTTTTAATTTTGTGCGAGTTTTTAATTGTTTATTGGCTTTTAATTTTGTGTAAATTTTTAAGCCGTTTCTTTGCCACAGAACTTTACGTGATTTTTCGTGTCCGATCATTTATTATCCTTTAAATCATTTTTAATAGTTCGCATTTGGTTTTCTTCATCAATGGATAATGTGTCTTTAAAAATTTCACAATAATTTTCTAAATGGTATTTAAGTCCTACTTTATCAAAGTCTTTTTCACTACAAAATGGACAAACAATATCGCTATCGCTGTCGTTATGATAGCCATAATTTTCAATAATCTCAAGAATTAATTTAGCCCTCAATTGAGGAGGCATATGAGTTGTAGTAATGATTTGTATAAGTTTGTTTTCTAAGTTTTTATTTTGGCTAATCCTCATTTTTTAAAACCTCAACTCTAAAAGAACTATATGCAAAGGTTAGCTGGATATGTTCGTGAAATTTTGCGTCAAGTTTTGTATGCCAGCCTTTACATTTTTCGCAATAAAATTCTGTTAGTTCATAGCGTTTTTCAATGTTATTCTTCATCTTTTTCATACTTTTAGGATACCTCTAAAATAAATCTTCAAGTGCTTCATAGTATTCATCCACATCAGTATAAGGTAATAATAATGCATGATCATTTAGATATTTAAAAAGTTTTCTTTGTGCTTCAAAAGCAACGGATTTTGACATAGTTATTGCTAAATTTTCAGTAATAGGTGTAGGTATTAAAGGTAT
>JBAZGP010000308.1:0-4674 GCA_041652835.1 Lutibacter sp.
AAAAGCTATGGACAGCAAACAATTATCGAGCAATTATTCGGCTACTTTTCAGTTTTATACAGAAGGAGTTGGAATTACAAATCATTTGCCATTTTCACCGGTTTTGGTAAGTCCAGCTTTAAATTCAGTACAAACCACAGCAACGGTAAACTTACAATGGACGGCAAGTGATGTAGATGCTTCAGATACTTTAACTTATAATGTTTATTTTGGAACTGCAAATCCACCAACGGAAATCGTCTCTGAAAATCAAACTGCTTCATCTTTAAGCAAAACTGTATCGGCTTCAACAACGTATTACTGGAAAGTGGTAGTAAAAGATAATAAAGGCGGACAAACTATTGGACAGGTTTGGGATTTTGTAACGGATTAAAAATACTGTAACCAATCAGTATATTAATATTTTAAAACTAATTGATTGTTAGACTGTTATTTTTTTTACACAAGAGTCGCAAAGAAAAAGCAAAGGTTGCAATATTGATTATAGTTGATTTACAACACATTGCGTCTATTGCGATTTTCTTAGCATACATTTCGGTTAAATTTAAAGCTCTGTATTACAGATCATTATCATACTGATTAGTAACAAAATGCTAACATAGTTTTGCACATTAACAAACAAAAATAAATCCTACTATAAAGAGATTCCAAGTTTTAATACCACCCCTTCTTTCGTAATAAATTACTCTAAACTATCCTGTAGAACTTCAATTGCTAAAGTGTCTTTTTGAATTACATCAATGGAATCTTTTGCAGGTCTCGGGACATTTTTACGCGATAAACATTGGTATAATGCCAAAACTTCTTTGGATGGTTTTCTGAAAGTGCCATCCAAATAATATTTAAAAGAAGGATTGGATTGCAATGAGCGTAAAAATTCCCCATTGATGGGAAGCGCCGTATGAGAAGCTTGTCCGGACTGCATATTTTTGAAATGAATAGACGGATTTTCAGCACCAACCCAAGCACCGGTTATCAAATTGGATGAAAATCCCATAAACCAGCCATCTGCCTGAAATTGTGAAGTCCCTGTTTTACCGCCCAAATCATTAAAAAGTTGAAAATCATAACGTAATGGTGCTGCAATTCCATTAAAAACAACACGTTTTAACATTTCAATCATAATTTCTGCAGTTCTCGGTGAATACACTTCTTTAGTTACTTTTACAGGAAACGTATTCAAAGAATTTCCTTCACGGTCAACTATCTTAATTACAGCAACTTCATGCATTGGCTTGCCGTAATTGGGAAAAGTAGTGTACGCTCTGGACATTTCTAACAAAGAAAGCTCTGCCGACCCCAATGCTATAGAAGGAACTTTGGGCAATTCCGTCTCAATTCCCATAGCATAAGCCAATTTGATAATTTTTTCCAAACCAACTTTTTCCATTAATTGAACAGTTACCGTATTTACAGAAGCTGCTAAAGCTCCCCAAACACTAAATTCTCCGCCATAAATTTGATCAGAATTCTTTGGTTCCCAATCTTCATATTGAGGATATTTTATCAATTGATTTGGATACATATCACAAGGCAATATGCCACTTTCAATTGCTGCGGCATACACAAATGGCTTAAAAGTACTTCCAACTTGGCGTTTGGTGGTTGCATGATCATAATGAAAATATCTTTCATCAATCCCCCCAACATAGGCTTTTATATGTCCTGATTGTGGTTCCATGGCGATAAAACTGGCTTGTAAATGTTTTAAATAATATTTTACGGAATCAAGTGGTGAAATGGTCACATTTTTATCACCATTCCAAGAAAAAATTCTCATAGGAACAGGAATATCAAAAACCTCCATAATTTTAGCTTCAGAAATACCCGCTTCTTTCATCGATTTATATCGGTATGAACTTTTAATGGCATTTTCCAATACCACAGGAACATCTTTCCAAGGTTCTTCATTACCCCACTGATAATCGAATTCGCGCTGTAAATTTTTCATGCGCTTTGCCACCGATTGTTCTGCATATCGTTGCATTTCATAATTTAATGTGGTGTAAATTTTTAACCCATCTTTGTATAAATCATAGTCTTTTCCACTGGGCTTTTTATTTATTTTCAACCATTCCTGCATTTGCATCCTCAAATATTCCGTAAAATAACGCGCTTTTCCAACATGGCGTATCAACCGTTTTTTCTGTGTAATTAATGGTATCGCTGTTAGGGAATCTTCTTGGGCTTTTGTAATAAATTTATTTTCCTCCATCAAATTCAAAACTACGTCTCTCCTATTTTTGGAAGCTTCCGGAAATTTTAGCGGATTATAGGTGTAGGTTGCTTTTAACATTCCTATTAAAACCGCGCCTTGCTCAATTTTTAATTTGGATGCCGATGTACTAAAAAATCGTTGTGCCGCACTTTCCAATCCGAAGGCAGTATCACCAAATGGAACGGTATTAAAATAAAGCTCTATAAGTTGTTCCTTGCTAAAATGTTGCTCCAATTTGTATGCTGCAACTATTTCTTCTAATTTATTTATGGGAGTTGAAAAAATCCAATATGATTTCCTCGAAAAATAATTTTTCACCAATTGCTGTGTAATGGTGCTTCCTCCACCCGAACTTTTATCACGTAAAATAATTGTTTTCACCAAAACCCGCATTAAACTTTTTAAGTCAACACCATTGTGTTCATAAAAACGAGCATCTTCAGTGGCAATCAAGGCTTTTACCAAATGTGGTGGTATGGAATCAAACGGAATATTGATTCTGTTTTCTTTGTCGAACCGATATAACAATACATGATCAGCCGAATAAACTTCTGATGCTTCCATATTCCTAAATAATTTTATCTCTTTATTGGTTGGGACTCTTCCAAAAAAATCGAAATAAATAGCTGAAAAAAATAGTATAATGAGTATAATTCCACCTAAAAAGCTAAATTTAATGACATTTTTTAAAAGCTTAGCCGAAATTCCCTTTTTGGCCAATATAGATAAAATTTTAACTTTAAATTTTTGAAAATAATTCATTCTGCTGGTTTACTGATTTTAAGGGGTTTAATTTAAGGTAATTACTTTAATCCGTCGATAGTTATATTTATTTTTCCAGATGTTTTTATTGATGAGATAATCGCCTGGTTTGTCAATTGTATATTTTGAAAAACAATTTCATCAATTTTTCCATTGATAAAAACTCCCGAAGATGGTGAATAATTTTTTAGATATTTTTCCATTTGAAGCTTTGCATTGTCAATATCTGATTTAATGGAATATTTCGCATTTTCTTTAATTTTTTTAAGAACAATTCCCTGCGCCAACCAATTGGCTGTTTTCATTAATGCATTTTTAGTGTTGAGTATATAATCCAATTCATCAAAATAAATTTCCCCTTTTTGTTCATCAAATTTTGGTATTCCAGATAGGTAAATGGTGCCGTTAATGGTTCCAATTAAATCTAAAGCAACAATCATTTTGCCATTTTTATGCCATAAATCGACCTTTTGTACGGTTACTTTATTTTTTCCCGATACAAATTCATGCCCTTTAAAATTTTCTGTAATCAATTTAGAAGCCTCCAAATAAGGCGACACAACCATTAAGGCAGTTGAAAACTCCTTGTCCAATTTCGGAACATTTTTTAAAACGATTTGTTCTTTGTTGAATTGTTTTACCAGTGGCTTTCCAACAAGCGTTTCCATAGTACAAGCTATTCCCAAATCAAATAAAATAGTTTCTTGCTGAATTTTACTTTCTGTAACATATAAAGAAACTGGTGTCATCAAAAACCATGTTTCATATTGTGAATTTACAAGAATCGGATTGCTTATTTTATCTAAAGCGTCTAAAATTTGTGGTTTAAAATTAACCGATTTCCGAATGGCGTCATCTATATTTTTTTCGATAGTTGATTTAAAAAAGTTAAGTGCTGAATTCATTAAAAATGAAATTGGAATTGCTTTTCCAGCAATATTTATTGATGGATCTTCTTTCCATTTGATTGATTTTATACTTGTTTTTGTTTGCAATTGCCAGTTAGATAAGGAAACATCACTTATTAAAGTTACAACACCGTTAAGTTTCAGTTCTCTGGCATCGTATAAATTCATTCCCAAAAGTGTAGAGCCATAACGCGCTTTTGTCCAAATTTTTAACGGAAGAATCACCTTAATTTTACCTTTTTCTTCAGTAATTTGAATTGGAGCATCTTTCCAAACTTTCAATAAAATATTGTCATCTTCAAGTTTATTATCGTCATAAATCAGTCCTGTTAAAAGCTTATTTGTTTGATTTTCAATATCGCGTAGCTTTATGGAAATAGGGATATTTAAGTTGGATATTTCTTTATCATACACCAACGGAGCGGCCAAATCAGCTTCCGGTTTAAGTGTATTTATCATTTTTGAAGTGCCACACGAAGTGAAAAACAAACCAAAAACCAACAGTTTAATAAAAAAAAACAACTTCTGCATATCTATAAATTTTGATGCAAAAATACAGAATTAGTTCTTCGGTTTTACACATAAAACAAGGAAATAATCATTGATTTTAATGCTACTGCAGCCTCGATAATTTATATATAACCAGGATAAGCGTAAATATAAAATTGCTTGTAAATTTAAAAAAATAATTGTATATCCGTAATCATTCATAACCCTGTTATATTGGCAATAACGAGTCTATCAAAGATTCGCTCTCCAAAATATCTTCGATTTAGTTTGTAAACA
>JBAZGP010000309.1:0-4666 GCA_041652835.1 Lutibacter sp.
TTACAGGAAGGGTTTGGTCGAAAAATACGGAATCGAGGAGGTCGAAAAACTTGACCTTTTAGATGCGCAATACAAAAGAGGCTTTAAGTGGGACAGGTTTTTTTTGATTGAAATCATTGAAAAATATAAACCTAAAAACAGATAATGAAAAAAACTATTGATTCAATATTTTACGACCTCAAACATGAGTTGATAACCGAGGAGCAGGCGCATCAGCAGGTTATGAATTTATTTGCAGGAGGCATACAAGATGCGATCGACCCTGTTTTACAACGACCTCAAGTATTCGTAACGGATGAAGATATTTGGGAGGAGGCTCTAAAAAGACGCACAACCAACACAGACTGTGTCTTTTTGAGAGATGCCAAATGGTTTGCCAGGGGCGCAAAATGGATGAGGCTTAAATTAATGGGAAAAGAAACCGCTGGTAATTCAGTTGCGCTTACCGGCATATTAGGAGGAGTTATGGTAAAAGAATCCTTTAAAACAGCACAAAAAAGAAGAGGAAAAATGCGAGCCAGATGGAGCAAGCAAAATAATTATGGTGTGATGCTGGTGTCAACTTGTACTTTGGATATAGTTAACTATATTAATTCATTGGAAGACATTATCGCTGGTAAGAAAGAAAATACGATCTATCCATAATTGCCACTAAGTTAAGGCGATAGACTTTCAAAATACAGACAAATTATGATAGAGAAACAAACACCAAATAACCACGAAACCGCCAATGGAGCATATGGCGTGTTAACGGCTGGCAATTTTAAACCGATTCTTTTCTCAACTCCAATGGTTCAGGCTATTTTGAGAGGAGAAAAAACGCAAACAAGGCGAATAATGCAAGAACAGCCTCCCTGTCAATTATTGAGTTGTGGTACAAGCGGAAGATATTGGGCGGATAATCCCGAAGATTTAAGAGCCAAATATTTTAGATGCAAATATGAAATAGGAGATATTCTTTGGGTTAGAGAAACTTGGCAACACGCCAAATGCTTAAATATTAATCCCGAAGATGAAAACTACGGATTTGTTTATAAAGCTGATGGCCAACCGTGGGAAGATTATGAGCATTGGACTTGGAAACCTTCAATATTTATGCCTAAAGAAGCTGCAAGGATATTTCTTAAAATAACAAATATACGAGTTGATAGGCTTAATGATATTAGCGAATCAGATGCAGTTGCCGAAGGCATTGTTATGAATAATACACCGCATATAGGTTGGTATTGGATGGAAAATGTTTATTCGACTGACAGTCCTATTATGGCTTATGAACGACTTTGGCAAAAAATCAACGGCGAAAAAAGCTGGGCTGAAAATCCCTTTGTTTGGGTTTACGCATTTGAACGCACGGACGCCTATTTTGCTTGCAGTTAATGGCCCGGCAGTCAATGATAATTATTCACAGGTCATATAGTATCAGGGATAAAGAAGGGAATCTGATTGATTTCGGTCTGCGAGTGATTAAACATAAAGAATCTTATGTCACCTGGAACGATGAAAAGAAAGATTGGGATACCGTGAATGTGAAATGTGATTGCGAAATATGCAAAGAGCGTGCGAATGAAAATCAACTATCAATATTTTAATTGCATTTAACGGTACTTGTGTTGTAACAGTTCAACTTATCGAAAAATTAGAATAGTTAAAAATATGGAAGAAAACAGAAAAAAATTAGTAGAATTTTTATTTGAAAATTCATGTTGTTTGAATTGTACTCCTGTCATTTATTGCGGTTCGTTTTCTGGCAAAGATGTTTGTTTAGATTGCATTGATACTGGTCTTTCAGAATTGTTACAACACAATGTTAGCAACCGAGGGGAACAGTTAATTGCTTTTTTAGATTGGTATAAAAATGGAAAGCATTTGTTTGAAAGGTGGAATACTGATGAAGTGATTAATTGTTATTTAAAAAGCAATTAATTGTTGCTAACGGGTCGCTAACCGCCAGATAATTAGATTATCAACAATTTAAAATTATAAAAATGGAAACAATTGACATTAAAAAGTATGATGGAATGGGCATATTCCAGGAAGCAAAGCAAAGGGAAATTGATGGTTATGGTTATCATGCTACCCGTTGTAAAGTACTTTGGAATGGAAAAAAAGCTTCTTGGCAACATATTATTGTTATATGGGGCATAAGGTTCTCCGAAAGATGGCAGTTGTTCCCTATTTGGAATACGAGCAACAATTCTAACCGTTCCCTAAGTTTTGGTATCTGGAAATTGTTTCTTCAAATTTCATATTCCCGTGCAAAATCTTGTAACTACCTTTTTAAAATGCCATTTTTCAGACAATTACGCAAAGTGTATCTACTGTGCTGTTAATTGGGCTTAACGGGTCGCTAACCGCCAGATATATAGATTATTAACTATTTAAAAATTATAACAATCGAAAAAGAAGAAAGGAAAAAATGGATTTTATAGATAAGATAAAAGCAAAATTGCCAGATGGATATGTCATATTAAAAAAGGACATTGTTACACAAAATGGCGACATTTTATGGAACTTTTCTAAACAAGATTGGTCAGATATTGTTGATGAATCTTGGAGGCAAAAACCAGATTATCATTATCCGCTGTCGCAATTTTTCATAGCCGTTGCCCGCAGAAGCGTGAAAGCAGAAGTATGAAAACGGTAGATCAATTTTACAAAGATAGGTTCCCGGAACAGCGTGTTGATCCCAGGTTCCAGGTGCAGGGGGTTGACTGGGAGGATATTTTTAAGGCAACCGAGGGGTATACTAATGATTTGAAAAAAAATATCGAAAAATGATATACAAACAAGCGTCAGTAAACGGATGGACTTGCGTTTTGGCAAAATTCGGGAATGGGGACATCGAGGTCGCTTCTGGAATTTCAAAAAGCAAGAAATTTGCATGTATAATATTTAAAAACATCCCCCAGCAGGAGATTGGTTCCCCCGTGTTATCCCCTGGAAAAACAATAGAGGAGGAGAAACCTGAAATGGTAATAACGTTTACCGATCCCAGGTCGATTGATGTTATTTTAAAACATTTAATCGCAGCAAGGGAGAGTTTAATAAATACCAACAAAAAGAAAGGGGCAATACAATGATTAAATTAAGATCAATATTATTCTTACTTTTCTTGACCTCTTGTTATCCTGTCCCGGTATCCGTCCTTAGAAACCCTCCTGTTAAAGAAATAGCCCCGGAAGGGTACGCGCTTTACAGGGATTACTCTTTCGATTCTATTGCTGAAATACCGCCCACGGGCGAATTGAACACCTGTGAGCATTGGGGTTGGAAAGGGATGTGCCGGAAGGACGGCGGGATATGGGACGAAAACGGGAACGCCGTACCCGCGAACGATCCCAGGAACTACGTGCAATGGGACCAAAACCAGGTTTCATACATCGAGGGCCAAGTTGCCTTGACTACCCTTGTTAACCCTGATACTTGCGGTACGCCGATTCTGTCCGGGGAAATATCGACCAGGTATGAATTTAACCCCGGAACCTTTATATCAGTCCGGGCAAAAGTCTGCCCACAGGGGATGCAGTTTTGGAATGCGGGAGTGTTGTATTCAATGCGGAATTGGCCTCCGGAAATCGACTTCTTTGAGTTTGAAAGCCAGGACAGCAAATCTTTTACAACGACTGTACACGCCGAAGATAAGACCTCGGATTCAAAAAAGCACAGCTTCCCGGTTGACCTATCTGAAAATTGGCATATTTACTCCGTACAGTTTGAAGCTAAATCAATAAAATTCCTTCTGGACAACATTCTTTTGTGGAATTATACGGGAAAAAAGATCCCCAACGAACCGATGTATTTGTTGGTTGGTAACGCCGTTGCTCAAAGCTTTAACCCCCGGCTGTACACGGATGAAACACTTGGAAGGATCTTCCCCGAAACGATGTACGTTGATTTTATCAGGATTTATAAAAAGTAATAACTTAAAATTCAAATACAAAATGAACTCATACGAAATTGAAGGAAAATTAAGAGACAAGGCGGATAAATGGGAACTGTATAATGTACAAAATGAAAACCGTAAACTGGAAAATCAAATACACGAACTGGAAAGGAAAATAGGCGATTTAGAAGGAGTAAATAGCAATCGGTACTATGTTATCGAAAGGCTTATAAACTTACTTGCAGAAAACGTATCATTAAATGAAATAGCAAGTGAACTTTACGATCTTCGGTGCGGTCTTTAGACTTACAGCTAACGTTTGACGGTATCAGCAGTATTTGCTTCACAAATTGCATGGTAATTTCTTTTTCGGAGACCATATAAACGATTTTGAAATAATTGGCAATATTGCTGACTAAGGGTGCCGATAACGATGGTGGTATGGTTAGTTGGGGATTAGATACCACGAACCTATCCACCGAGTAGAAACTTAATAAAATGCATAAAATTATGATTACAGATACAGCCCCAATTAACTATACCACGTGTTACCCGCAGTGCTTTATTAATCAAGTTCTTTGCGTGGATTGGCAGGAAGGAATAAAGCAAGTTGAAAATAATAGCGTGGATTTGGTTGTAACAGACCCTCCTTATGGTATGGCTTATAGAAGCAACCGAAGAGCAATAAAACACAAAAGCATACAAAACGATAACAATTTAGATTGGTTGGGTGGTTGGTGTAAAGAACTAAAAAGAGTATGCAAAGCGGAAGCACACCTTTAT
>JBAZGP010000310.1:0-4657 GCA_041652835.1 Lutibacter sp.
CCAGCGCTCTACCCATATTATCGGCGGCAATAATGCTTGTGTAGTTTTCCTGCATGGTCAGCTTAATTGATTCGTTCAAGCGATAAAAATTATAAATGCTCCAAAGCGTGGCAAAAAACATAATCAACAGAATAACCATGAAGCCGAGAAGTATCTTACTGCGCAGACTTGTTGTATATAACTTGATCATTGTAACAAGATCGATTTTTTCATGTATTTAAAATAGCTGAATGCATTACTTAAATAAATATCTTTTTAGTAACTTTCTTCGAGCACAAACGCGAATAGGCATTAGAAATGTAAGTTTAATTTATTAAAAAACAGAGTGATAATTTATAGAAAGAAAATTTCATGATTTCAATAATAGATAACAAAAGTACAAACCAATCTCCTAATTCGTTACTAAACAAATTTGATGAATCAATTGCTGCCAAAGCCCGCACTTTTCATTCAACCTTTCCATATTACAAACCGACACCGCTGGTTGAACTACATGGATTGGCAAATCTGCTTGGCGTAAAAAATATTTGGCTTAAAGATGAATCCTATCGTTTTGATCTAAATGCATTTAAAGTTCTTGGCGCAAGTTATGCAATTGCAGATATCCTTCATGAAAAATTAAATCTGCACAATTCCGAATTATCCTTCGCGCTTTTCAAAGACGAAAGCATCCGGAGAAAGATTAAGAACGAAACACTTATAACCGCAACAGACGGTAATCACGGCAGAGGTGTTGCGTGGACTGCGCGACAGCTTGGATGCAATTGCGTTGTTTACATGCCTAAGGGAACGACCTTGAGCAGGTATCAAAACATTAAGTTATTGAGAGCCGAGGTTATTCTTGTGGATGGCAATTATGATGCGGCTTCTGAACGCGCTCGTTCGGAGGCTGAGAAAAACAAATGGCTTCTTGTGCAGGACTCCTCATGGGATGGATATGAAAAAATTCCATTGTTGATAATGCAGGGCTACCTAACAATTATGAATGAAGTCTTCGACCAACTAAAAGACGAAGAACCTACGCACGTTTTTGTTCAATGCGGAGTTGGTTCTTTACCAGCTGCCGTATTGGCATATTTAAAAAACCGGTTTGGTACGGCCGCACCTTTGTTTAGTGTTGTTGAACCGGAAAACTCCGCATGTGTTTATGAATCATTTGTGTCCGGCGACGGAAACATTCGTTCAGTGAAAAACGAAGCCAATACAATAATGGCCGGTTTAGCATTCCAAACCCCCAGCAAACTTGCTTGGGAAATAATGAGAGACCATGCGGACTATTTTATCAAGTGTGAAGACTCTATTACAATAGATGGTATGAAAATTCTTGGGCGCCGTCAATTTGGCGACGATAGGATTATCTCCGGTGAGTCCGGCGCTGTAACGCTTGGATTAATCTTCAACCTTCTTTCGGATTCTTCCAACAATAAATTTGCAGAACAATTACATTTAAATAGTGAATCGAAGATATTTCTTATATCAACGGAAGGCGATACCGACCCGGAGATGTATCAAAAGATTTTGTCGCAATAATTACAATGTTGAAATCTCGAAAGAGGAAAGAAGTATTTTTCGCTTATACATTGAATCCGCTTCATCCGTGTTCTATTTTTATATTATATTCAAACATAATGGGACTAACATGAATAAATTAGTTTTTGTTGTTGTTCTATTTATTTCAACGGTTGGCAATATGGCCATTGGCGGTTTGCGGACAACTTTCCTATCCACCGTTACAAACAATGATGCGGGGCAGAATGCTTCAAATTACCACTTCCCCCGCCATTGGCTATATTGTATGTTGTACGTTGGTCTGTTTTAACAATCTAAAAATATACTTTTTTCAAAAAACAATATATATCGCTTGCGATATATAATATTAATTAGTATATTTGTATCGTATGTGATATATTCATGTAAGATTTAAAAATGGATTAATTTATGAAGACATTTAATGATAAATTAAAATGGAGTTATGGTGTTAAAACCAATCGGGTTCGCACTATATTCAGATTTTTATTAGGGCTTAATCTATTATTTGCAGGAATAAGCCATCTTACCATCTCAAGGCTTGAATTTGTGGCACAAGTGCCTAATTGGGTTCCCTTACCTGACGATTTAGTTGTTATCCTTTCAGGGATTGTTGAAATTACAATAGGGCTTGCCCTTCTCATTTTACCAAAATGGAAAGGTTTGATTGGATGTATAGTCGCTGTTTTTTTTGTGTTGATTTTTCCGGGAAACATCGCTCAATATGTAAATCAGATTGATGCTTTTGGTTTAAACACAGACCAGGCTAGGTTCATAAGGTTATTTTTTCAGCCTGTATTGGTTTTATGGGCGCTCTGGTCAACAGGTTCCTTTAAGGCATATATGAAGTATAAACGTAAAAAATAACACACTGTAAATATTGCTAAAAATGAAAATAATAAAGCTTGTTGTAATGGTTTTAATAAGTCTTTTTTATAGAAATACAACCAAAAGAAAATATGTTTATTACTAAAAAATAGGAAAATATGAAAACAAATGATTCAATACCCATAAAAAATGAAACCTTCAAACAAAAGGTTTTACGTAAAATGTATCCATTAATCAGAAGAATGGGGAAAAAAGGTAAAAATGGCACCATGTTGATTAATAAGCAAAAAATAGTGCCAGGAACTCCTTTTTATGATTTAAATGTGGTTTTAAATACTGGCGACATGCTAAGCTTTTCTGAATTTAAAGGTAAAAAATTGGTATTGGTAAATACTGCTTCGAACTGTGGATATACTGGTCAATATTCAGAGTTACAAGCTTTAAATGAGCGTTATGGAGACACTCTTCAAATCATTGCCTTTCCTGCAAATGACTTTGCCGAGCAAGAAAAAAGCAACGACAATGAAATTGCCCAGTTTTGTCAACTAAATTATGGTGTGACTTTTCCTGTGGCATTAAAAAGCATAGTAGTCAAAAATGTGCAACAGCATCAGGTTTTCAGATGGCTCTCAGATAAAACTTTGAATGGCTGGAACGAACATGCCCCCGATTGGAATTTTGGAAAATATATAATTAATGAAAAGGGAATTTTAACACATTATTTCGGCCCGTCTGTTTCACCTTTGGAAGAGGATTTTTTAAAAGCTATAGAATCATAGGAATTAGCAATTCATTATTTAGAAGCAAAATTTCAGTTTAGATCGCAGGCGATTATTTCACTTTTTTTGTATTATTGTGATTAATATCTGCGAAAATTTTTATATATGGAATACGAACAACTTAAATTAGAAAATCAATTATGTTTCCCTGTTTACGCTGCATCACGTTTAATAACAAGGGAATATCAACCATTTTTGGATAAATTAGAGATAACTTATCCGCAGTATTTGGTTTTAATGGTTTTGTGGGAGAATGATGGTCTTCCGGTAAATGATATTGCTAAAAAGCTCATTCTTAACACCAACACAATCACACCACTGCTTAAACGTATGGAACAACAGGGGCTGATAATCAGGAAACGGTCAGAAAATGACGAACGCAAGGTTCTCGTACATCTAACCGAAAAAGGCATTAATTTAAAAGCAGAAGTTTCCCAAATCCCCGAGGAACTAATAAAACGCTTGTCAGGTAGTGAACTGAAATTAGATGATTTAGTTAGGCTAAAAGAAAGTCTTAATTCAATAATATCATTTTTATCAAAATGAAAACCGAATACTCTTGAAAATAAAATCTTTGTTCTCATTTTCATTTATTTATTTGGTTATCTTTCAAGTTTTTCCATGCTGTCTTTTAGGCTTGCGTACAACTATGTGCTTTGCACAATTCGGTTCGCAGGATTCCGGAGGAATGTTATCGCCGCTGCAGGCATGTTACGATGTAAAATTCTACGATATCAATCTCAGGATAGAGCCTGCCGATAAGGCAATCGGCGGCTTTACAATAATGAATGCGACTGCCGTAAGCGATTTCAACAAAATCTTAATCAATCTTTCCCAGACATTCTCAATAGACGCAGTACAATTACTTGACGGCTCCAAAGAAACCAATCTTGACTTTACTCACGATAGCGGAAAAGTCTGGATTGATTTTCCTAAAACAATTAAGAGTGGAAAAAATTTTACAACTAAAATTATTTATTCGGGTATACCACAGGTTGCAACAAGACCACCGTGGGACGATGGATTTATTTGGCAGAAAACAAAAAGCGGTATCGATTGGATTACTGTTGTCTGCGAAGGCGGCGGTGCCGATATTTGGTGGCCGTGCAAAGATCATCCTTCCGATGAACCCGATTCTGCTGCTCTGCATTATACCATTCCAAAAGATTTAGTATGTGTTGCAAACGGTAAATTTATTTCCGCAACGGAGAACAAGGATAATACGAAGACATGGAACTGGTTTGTTTCCACGCCAATAAATAATTATTGCGTTACGTTTTATCTCGGTCCATACAAGGAAATCAAATATAATTACACAAGTATAGCCGGCGAAAAATTTCCATTCATCGTTTATGTTTTACCGGAAAATTATGAAAAGGCAAAAGAACATTCGCCCCAATTTCTAACACATATGAAAGTGATGGAAGAACTTTGCGGTCCATATCCTTTCCGTGCGGATAAATATGCCGTTGTTGAGACGTCTCACCTTGGCATGGAACATCAAACCGCAATTGCATACGGTT
>JBAZGP010000311.1:0-4604 GCA_041652835.1 Lutibacter sp.
TTCTTTGAAATGAGTGCGACAGGCTTCTTCGCTATTAAATTCTGCTGTAAAACTAAAAATATTCATACCTTTATTTTTTCTAAAGATAAGTAATTATTGTCAATTATTCGTCTTTGCGGATATACAAATAATTATTCATAGAAATTTAAGCAGGGACACTATCAAAAATATAGCGATTTAAACATTTTAAAGCCGTTATTTTATCATTTGTGTTTACCAAAAGAGAAATATTATTGTTACTTCCTCCATAAGAAATCATCCGAACAGAAATATCTTGCAACACTTTGAAAAGCAGGTGTGTTTCATGATAGTTCACCACCAAATGTCCCACCAAACAAATAATACTTTGTTGTTTGTCGATTTCAACAGTAGAAAATTTTTCCAATTCTTCCAAAATTGAAGCCAGGTTTTTATCGTCATCAATTGTCAATGAAACCGCAACTTCAGAAGTGGTAATCATATCAATTGAAGTTTCATATTTCTCAAAAATTTCAAATACTTTTTTCAAAAAGCCGTACGCCAATAACATTCTGGCCGATTTAATTTTTATGGCGGTAATATTGTCTTTTGCCGCAATGGCTTTAATTCCTTCCCCTTTAAAGTCTATGGAAATTAATGTTCCATAAGATTCCGGATCCATGGTGTTTTTTAAGCGAACGGGAATATTGGCTTCACACGCAGGCATCACCGTTTGCGGATGCAATATTTTGGCTCCAAAATAGGCCAGCTCGGCAGCTTCATCAAAAGATAAATTTGAAATGGCGTGCGTATTTTCAACAAACCTTGGGTCGTTATTGTGCATGCCGTCAATATCTGTCCAAATTTGAACCTCATCAGCTTTAACTGCAGCACCAATAACGGTAGCTGTATAATCGCTGCCTCCGCGTTGCAAATTGGCTATATTTCCATAGGCGTCAAGGCAAATAAAACCTTGGGTAATGTATATATCAGCAGGTTTTGATTCATTTATGATGCGTTGTAAATTTTGTTTGATGTAAAAATTATCCGGATCATTTGTTTTGTCAATACGCATAAATTCCAATGCCGGCAATAAGGTAACGTGTATATTTTCTTGATTCAAATAAGCAGTAAAAATATGAGTCGATAATAATTCGCCCTGAGCAACTATTTTACTGTAAAGCAGTTGTGAGTGTTTTTCTGAAGCACAAATTTTTAAAAAGTTGAAAACGGTTTCCATATAAATTTCAACCTGTTGTTTGAAAGAATCTGGTTTCAACAAATCATTTAAAACAATTTTGTATTTCTCCTGTAATTTTTCAACAAGAAGCAATGCTTCGACATTATTTTTATCTTTTATGAAATCTGAAATTTCAACCAAGGCATTCGTAGTTCCCGACATTGCAGAAAGCACCACTATTTTTTTTTCATTGTTGGCAATAATGTCTTTTACCCTTTTCATGTTCTCAATAGAGCCAACCGACGTTCCTCCAAATTTTAAAACTTTCATCTGTTTAAATTTTATTTTTTAACGGTAATATATGCTGCATGCCTGCCGTAGGTTCGCCATTAATCATTCCTTTGTGTATCAAAATTTGAAATGCTCGTTTCATTTTATGCTTATTTTAGATTGTAAAAGTAAAATGATTTTTAAGTTTTTGTGTATAATTAAAGATTATAAACTAATATTGCACAAACTGTTAACTATTTAACAATATGAAGACAATTGCAACCTGTGTTGAAGAAATTTTAGTTTCACAACCATTTTTAGAAGATGCGCTAACACGAAATATTTTAAATTTCAGCGCTTTGTCGGAAGAATTGAGAGAACCTATTTCGAAAATGTTACGCAAACCGGTAAAATCGGGAGCCATCATGATGGCTTTGCGCAGATACAGTCCGCCCAAAGAAATGGCCAACAAAATTAAACTGAACCAAGTTTTACAAAATTTGGGCGACATAACCGTTCGTTCAGATATTTCTGATTATACGTTTAAAAATTCTGTAAGTTTAATTCACAGTCATCTAAAAATGCTGGAAGTAATTAAGGAAGACCCGCACATTTTTTACACTTTTACGCGCGGTGTTCAAGAAAGCAACGTACTGATTACAACTTCCTTAAAGCAGCATATTGAAGAAAGTTATAAAAATGAAATTTGCACTGTGGTTCAGGACAATTTATCTGCCATAACTATTGGTCTGCCTAAAGAAAACACCAAGATTGCTGGATTGTATTACCAGTTTTTTAAACGATTGGCATGGGAAGGGATTTCCTTATATGAAGTGCTCTCAACCACCCATGAGTTTACAATTCTAGTAGAAGATATTGTGGTAGACAAAGCCTTTTCTGCCATAAAAGGGTTAAAAAACTAAAATTTTCAGCATAAAATTGCCTATTTTTATAACTATGAATTTTTTGTATAAAAACACAAACATCCATTTTACTTCAATTGGAAAAGGCAAAGCTGTGGTTTTAATTCATGGATTTTTGGAAAATAGCACTATGTGGAATCAAATCAGCCAAGAATTTTCAAAAAAATACCACATAATCTGCATCGATTTATTAGGTCATGGAAAAACTGAAAATTTGGGATATATTCACACTATGGAAGACCAAGCTAAAATGGTAAAAGCGGTTTTGAATCATTTACGCCTAAGAAAATATATTTTTGTAGGTCACAGTATGGGTGGTTATGTGGCGCTTACTTTTGCAAAATTATTTCCTGAAAATATAAAAGGATTGTTTTTAATGAATTCAACTGCTTTGCCCGATTCGGAAGAAAAAAAGATAAGTCGAGACCGAGCCATAAAAGCTGTAAAACAAAATCACAAAAAGTTTGTTCAAATTGCAATTCCAATGCTTTTTTCAGAAGAAAACAGGGGAATATTTACACATGAAATTGCACAAATTATCCATGAAGCGATGCAAATGCCGGCGCAAGGAATTGTCGCTGCTTTGGAAGGAATGAAAATCAGAAAAAACCTGACTTCTATTTATAAAACTACAGAGTTTCCCATACAACTCATTATAGGGAAACAAGATCCTGCACTGAATTATGAATCATTAATTAATCAAACAAACAATACAAACGTAAAAGTGATTGAATTTCCGGGGGGACATATGAGTCACATAGAAAATAAAAACGAAATGAATGCAACTTTGGCTTCGTTTATTAAGATGCCTAAATAATAAAGAGTCAATACCAATTAAAAATTCAACTGGTATAACTTACAAACTTAAATATTACTTAATTTCTGCAATTCCCCAATAATTAAAACTGGCGAGCTTCCATCCGGGAATATACATTTGCTCGATTTTTTTTATTTTTAGTCCGTTATTCTCTATAAGAATGGGAATATCTCTATTCAAGTTACAACCGCCACCTACTATTTTCCAAAACGGATTTACGATATTTTGCCATCTTTCTATTGCTATATCGGGTGCTTTTCCATGTTCGCAAAATATTAATTTTCCATTTGGTTTAAGCACTCTTCTTATTTCTTCAAAAGCCTTTGTAGTATCTTTAATAGAACAAAGTGCATACGTAATGACTACCGTATCAAAACTATTATTGTCTGCAGGAATATGCTCAGAAAAAGCATTAATAAAATCAAATTCAAAAGATAAATTTTTAGTGTCCACAATATTTTTTTTCCAAACCTCTACAGAAGGATCGATTGCAGTAAGATGATTCACCTTACTTTTATCATAGAAAGTCAAATTTAATCCGGAGCCAATGCCAATTTCCAAAACATTGCCACTAGCAAGCGGTATTACCTTTTGACGTTGTTTCATGCTGGAATTTTGCTTGCAAGCCCAGTCTATGGCATGAGGAAGAATATATTTATTGTAAAGCCCCATATAATAATGTTGATGTGTTGCTAATTTTTTGTTTATATTTTTAGAAAAGCTATTTTCTTATTTATTCAGCAAAGCATTCCAGCCTTGAGCGGTTAATTTTATTTGTTGATTTGCACGTGTCACTAAATTTACGCCCACGTTTTCTTCAGTAATATGGCCAATTACGGTTAAATGTGGGTTTCCTTTAATTTTAGGAAAATCATTTTGGGAAATGGTAAACAGCAATTCGTATTCTTCTCCACCGCTTAAAGCAATGGTTGTGCTGTTTAAATCGAATTCTTCACAGGTTGAAATCACTTGTGGATCCAAAGGAATTTTTTCTTCATATAAATTACATCCCACTTTAGATTGAGTGCATAAATGTAATATTTCAGAAGAAAGTCCATCGGAAATATCAATCATTGCCGTTGGTTTTACATCCAAAGCCGCAAATAACTCCACCATATCTTTTCTGGCTTCTGGTTTTAATTGTTTTTCTATTAAATAGGTATAATTGGTTAAATCGGGCTGCGAATTTGGATTCACTTCAAAAACCCTTTTTTCACGTTCCAACACCTGCAATCCCAAATAAGCAGCGCCTAAATCACCTGTTACCACCAATAAATCGTTTGGTTTTGCTGTATTTCTATATACAATATCTTCATTTTTTGCTTCACCAATTGCGGTAATGCTAATCAGCAATCCTTTGGTAGATGAGGTAGTGTCGCCACCAATCAAATCAACCTTATAAGTTTCGCAAGCCAATTGAATTCCGGCATACAATTCTTCAATAGCTTCCAACGGA
>JBAZGP010000312.1:0-4598 GCA_041652835.1 Lutibacter sp.
GATAAATACCCAACTCTGCAATTTTACGAGACAATACTGTTGTGGCATCTAAATGCGCAAAAGTTGTGGCTGGAGCTGGATCTGTTAAATCATCCGCAGGCACATAAACTGCCTGAACCGAAGTAATTGAACCATTTTTTGTTGAAGTAATACGTTCTTGCATAGCACCCATTTCTGTGGCTAATGTTGGTTGATAACCTACTGCGGAAGGCATACGTCCTAATAAAGCCGATACTTCTGATCCCGCTTGCGTAAAACGAAAAATATTATCTACAAAAAATAACACATCTTTTCCTTGTCCTTCTCCTGCGCCATCGCGAAAATATTCAGCAATGGTTAATCCTGATAAAGCAACACGTGCACGTGCTCCAGGAGGTTCATTCATTTGTCCAAAAACGAAGGTAGCTTTAGATTCTTTCAAACCTTCCATATCAACTTTAGACAAATCCCATCCGCCTTCTTCCAAAGAGTGCATAAAAGCATCTCCATATTTAATAATGCCAGATTCCAGCATCTCTCTTAAAAGGTCATTTCCTTCACGAGTTCTTTCTCCTACACCTGCAAATACAGATAAACCACCGTGACCTTTTGCAATATTGTTAATTAACTCCATCAACAATACAGTTTTACCCACACCTGCACCACCAAATAAACCGATTTTTCCCCCTTTTGCATAAGGTTCAATTAAATCAATTACTTTAATCCCTGTAAATAAAACTTCCGTTGAAGTAGATAAATCTTCAAATTTTGGAGCTTGACGGTGTATTGGCAGTCCGTTTTCACCCTTTTTAGGCAGATTTCCCAATCCGTCAATAGCATCGCCAATTACATTAAATAGCCGTCCGTAAATATCTTTACCAACAGGCATTTGAATTGCTTTACCAGTTGCAACAACTTCAGTTCCTCTGCTTAATCCATCCGTTGAATCCATAGATATAGTTCTAACTGTATCTTCACCAATATGAGATTGTACTTCCAACACTAACAATGAACCATCTTTTCTGGTAATTTCCAAAGAATCATATATTCTTGGAAGCTCAGCTTCAGATTTAAATTCAACGTCGATAACTGGTCCAATAATTTGTGCAACTCTACCTGTAACTTTTGCCATTACTTTAACTATTTATTTTTTAGATATTTACTCTTTTACGTTTAGCTATAATTTTCAAGGTGCAAAGATAGTTTTTTTGATTTTATTTTGAAAACAGAAATATGTGTTTTTTTTAAAAAAGAAACGCCCTAAAAGTTTAGGACGTTTCTTTTTTTAAACCAGTTTGTCTTTTATGGATTTATGGTCCAAGACACAAAATATTGTGAGCCTGTTTTTCCAACGCCTGGAGCACTGTAGTACTCTTTTCCTCCAATATTAGCGCCGCCTATTTTAAATAACGACTTCCATTTTGGAATGGTATAATTTATTTGGGCATCAACTACGGTTCGCGCATCAACCATTCCATTTGCAAATGTGGCTTCCCATAAATATTTATCGCTCCATCTTAAATTAACATTAAATCCAAGGTTCTCAAGAATATCTGTGTTTCCGAAAGAAACTTTAACTTTGTGTTCCGGTGTATTAAAACTTGCTTCATAATCTGGATCTGAAGCTTGGTTGAAATCATATTTGGCAAAAGTATAATTTACACCAAAGTTGAAGTTGCCTATTATTTTAGTGTCTATTCCAATGGTTCCTCCATAAGATGAAATATCGGCTGGTGAGTTTGTATATACTTGAAATGCTTTATAGTCATCATAACTCAAAGCTATTAAAGCATTTGGCTGGTGTACTACTGGGTGAACATCAGAAAGATCTGCTTGTCCATACAATGGCACTATCACTGTTTTAACACCAATAAAATCTTGGTATTCATTGTAATAAGCACTTGCATCAAGAGATAATTTTCCAAAACCTGCTCTATAACCCACTTCAAAAGCAGACACCTTTTCAAGTTTTACCAAGGTAGGATTGGCCGGATTTAATAAACTGGGATCAGTATTTCCTTGAGCTACACTTGCCCCAAAAGCCCGCACTGAAGCTAAAGTCCAGGAATTATCATAAGCTCTTCTTCCTGATAAAGCTACCGAACTGCCGAAGCCTAGGGCTTGTCCTGCATTAACAGCTATTGGTGAGCTTATATATCTGTCTAAATTATCTGGAGCAGAACCCACTAAGATAGCCCTACCTGCATCTAAACCAATGTATTGATCTTGAGTGGTTGGATTTCTAAATCCTGTTTGAAATGAAGCCCTTAAATTACGGGTTTTACTTTCTCCCAAAGAATAAGATAAGGAAATTCTTGGTGACACATTTCCATCAAAATTTTTAGATTTATCATAACGTAAAGATCCTGTAAATTTCAAACGGTCATCTGCAAATTTCTTTTGTATTTGTGTATAAGCACCATATTCTTCATAATCTATAGGCCCATCATAATCAGTAAAAATAGTTCCAAACGAGTTCAATGAATACTTTCTCCATGAACCTCCTACTTGGATTTCAGCAAAATCAATGGCTTTTCCAAAATTATAATTACCATCTGTATGGTAAATTTTTGTACCATCTTGAAATTTTGCTCCCGTAGCTAAATTTGGATCAGAAATCACTTTATTAAAGGCGGTTTTAAAAGCAGGAGTTCCAGGAACTAAAGCGCCTGTTTGAGCAACTTGACGTGCAACACTATGAGCTGTTGCATCATCTAAGACAGGCATTCCAGGGATAAGGCCAAAACGACCACCAATATAAGTTTGTATATATTCTGTAAACCATTGGTTGTCTGATTTCCAGCTTCTGTTCAAGTTAATTGCCGCAAAACGGCTGTCATAAGAATCACCTGCATCTTCATCGGTAACATAAGCTCTAACAAAGAAGTTTTCACCTCTAAATTCTATTTTATGTTGTTGCAAAAAGAAATTCTTAAGGGAATATCTATTGGCACCTTGATATATTGTATTTCCTTTTCCAAACTTGGCGTTATAAATAACTTCAAATGAATTGGCAAAAGGCCTGTAATGGAAAGCAAAATCAGCTTTAACGCTTTCAGCTACATAATCCATCATATCTACTTCATTATACCCTGTTCTTGATATTGTAGTTTTACCAAGTGTTCCGGCAGGCGTTCCGGCTTTTTCATCAAGATCAAAAAGTTTTGAAACCTCATCACCATATACGTTTAAACCGTCGTAAGCAGGGTTGCTTCTGTCAAATCCTGGATTTTCATAATCTCTATAATCGGTAGCATACCATTCTGTTCCTTTTAAATACGAGAAGGATGCCTTTGCTGCAAACTTGTCACTAAATTTATAGGCCATTCTAATGCCAACATCTGTAAAATTATGGTCTCCAGCGGCCTTTTGAGAAGTAAGACCTGTTCTGCCATAAACGCTAACCCCAGGAGAGTCAAATGGATTTTTACTGGTCATAAATAAAATACCGTTAAAAGCGTTGGCTCCATACAAAGCAGAAGAAGCTCCAGGAAGTAACTCTACAGTGCTTACGTCAAGTTCTGACATTCCCAATAAATTCCCTAAATTAAAATTCAAGGCAGGTGATGAATTGTCCATACCATCAACCAATTGCATAAAACGTGTGTTGGAAATAGTTGCAAAACCACGGGTGTTGACCGATTTAAATGTTAAACTACTGGTAGTTACATCCACACCTTTTAAATTTTCCAACCCATCATAAAAATTAGGGGAAGAGGTATTTTTAATATCCCTTACATCCATTCTTTCAATGGTTACAGGAGATTCCAAAACACGCTCAGGTGTTCTTGAAGCTGATACAACAACTTCATCCAAAGCTGTTGCTGCTTCAGCCAAAACAATAGCCATACTTTGCTCATTTCGAGTAATTTCAACTTTAGTTGAGGAATACCCAATCAACGAAATTTCCAGTGTAAAAGGTGGGTTTTGAGCCACTTTAAATGAAAAGTTTCCATCAAAATCAGTAGTGGTTCCAATAGATTTCCCCACAACTTTAATATTGGCACCCGGAATGGGTACACCAGTTTTTGCTTCTTTTACAGTTCCAGTAATAGAAGTTTGGGCAAACATAACTGAACCCATAAAAAGTACAAAAATGATACTTAGTAATTTTTTCATAATATCATATATAATAATTGGTTAATGTTAATGCAAAATACAAATTTTTTTCAATTATCATAAAAAATGAAATAAAAAAAGGAATAAAACCTAAATTTCATTCCTTTTTTTTATAATGTATTAATTATCAGTCAGTTGTAAAATCCCAAACCTGTCCAATAGTTTGTCCACCTTTGTTATCTTTTACTACCACTTTCCAGTAATACGTTGTTGAAGCCGATACAGTTTTGCTTAAAGTTGAAGCAGTTTGATTTTCAGAGACAATTTCCGTTGGTGGATTTGCAGTTCCAAAATAAACATTATAAGTTAAATTATCTGAAGCATCTACATCACTTGCCGTCCATTGTAAGTTTACCGTTGCTGTGGTTTGTATTGAATTTAAAGCTGGACTTACCAAAACCGGTGAAAATGGCAAATGATTTGTAATTCCAACTCCTTCTGTATAAAACTGAAAAGTAGCCGAATAATTGCTCGATAATTGTTTGCTGTCCATAGCTTTT
>JBAZGP010000313.1:0-4113 GCA_041652835.1 Lutibacter sp.
GGAAAACTTTTTGGTAAACAGCAATAAAGCTGTAATTGTAATTTCACACGACCGTGCTTTTGTGGATCGCATTACCACCCGAACTATTGAAGTGACTATGGGTCGCATTTACGATTATAAGGTCAACTATTCAAAATACCTTGAACTTCGAAAAGAAAGAAGAGAACAGCAACAAAAACAACAAGAAGAACAACAAAGAATAATAGCTGACACGCAAGAATTTATCGATCGATTTAAAGGAACTTACTCAAAAACACTTCAAGTGCAATCGCGTGTAAAAATGCTCGAGAAGTTAGAACTTGTTGAAGTTGATGAAATAGATACTTCTCACCTAAAACTTCGTTTTCCACCTTCTCCCCGCTCGGGAACTTATCCGGTAACCGCCGAAAATGTATCGAAAAAGTACGAGCAACATTTGGTATTTGATTCTGCTACTTTTGCCATTCAGCGTGGTGAAAAAGTGGCTTTTGTTGGTAAAAATGGCGAAGGCAAATCCACCTTTATAAAAGCCATTATGGGAGAAATTGAGCACGGTGGAAAACTAACGCTGGGACACAATACCATGATTGGTTATTTTGCCCAAAATGAAGCTTCTTTGCTCGATGAAACTTTTACGGTTTTTCAAACCATTGACAATGTGGCAAAAGGAGATATCAGAACCAAAATAAAAGATTTTTTGGGCGCTTTTATGTTTAGCAACGACGATTGGGATAAGAAAGTAAAAATGCTTTCTGGTGGAGAACGCACAAGATTGGCTATGATTAAGCTATTGCTTGAACCGGTTAACCTTTTGATTCTTGATGAACCCACAAACCATCTCGATATGAGAACCAAAGATATTTTAAAACAAGCACTCATGAATTTTGACGGAACGCTAATTCTTGTATCTCACGACCGCGATTTTTTAGATGGCATGGTGAGTAAAGTTTTTGAATTTGGAAACAAACGAATAAATGAGCATTTTGAGGGAATTAAAGGGTTTTTGGAACGCAAAAAAATGGAGCATTTGAATGAATTAGAAGCCGTTATTAAAAAATAAAAAACTTTGAAAAAACAAATCAGCATATTGGGTTGCGGTTGGCTTGGAAAGCCTTTGGCTATCAATTTAATGCAACAAGGCCATAAAATAAAAGGTTCTACCACTTCTGAAAGTAAACTTCCGGATTTTCAAGAAATAGGAATTTTACCATTTTTAATAAACCTTGACAGTTTAAAAGAAAATATTTCAGCGTTTTTAGATTCAGAAATCTTAATTGTGGCGTTACCCTCTAAAAATATTGACGGATTTAAAAATTTAATTGGCTTTATTGAAAAATCAACCATAAAAAAGGTAGTTTTCATCAGCTCTACTTCGGTTTATGAAAATTCTAATGAAATGGTGACTGAACAAACCGACATTCCGCCGTCAGCATTGGCAACCATAGAAACACTTTTTAAAAATTCCAGCCATTTTAATACCACCATTATTCGTTTTGCTGGATTGTTTGGGTATAACAGGAAACCAGGAAAATTCTTTCCAAAAGGAAGAAAAATACCAAATCCTGAAGGTTTTGTAAATATGATTCACCAAGATGATTGTATTCAACTTATTGAAAAAGTCATCGAAAAAAATGCTTGGAATGAAGTATTTAACGGCTGTGCAGATTCTCATCCTACAAGAAGGGAATTTTATTCAAAAGCAACTTTAGATATAGTATCTGAATTGCCGGAATTTGAAGAGGCTGCTGAAATTCAGCAAAAAATTATTTCAAACAAAAAATCTAAAGAATTACTGCACTTTCAGTATAAATATGGAAATCTTTTACAGATAAATTATGCCATCTGTTAAATTTTTATTGAAGCATTTTTATGGCTGCTTCGGCACAACGCTCTCCATCCATTGCGGCAGAAACAATTCCTCCCGCATAGCCTCCACCCTCACCGCAAGGGAAAAGTCCTGCAATTTCTGGATGTTCTAAATTTTCTTTTCGAGGAATATTCACCGGTGAAGAAGTGCGCGATTCTACACCCACCACATTTGCTTCTTCGGTATAAAACCCTTTCATTTTTTGTCCGAACTCCATAAAACCTTTTCTTAACCTACCTCCTATTAATGTTGGCAATAAAGAGTGTAAAGGCGCTGATTTTAATCCGGGCTGATAGGAAGTTTCGTTCAAACTATTTGACAATCGCCCTTCCACAAAATCAGTGAGTCGCTGTGCTGGAGCAACCTGACTTCTTCCACCTGCTAAAAAAGCTAATTTTTCCAAATCTTTTTGAAATTCCAATCCTTTTAAAACACCAAATTGCTCGTATTTGTGCAAATCTTTTTCAGCATTTATTTCCACAACCATTCCTGAATTTGCAAACTTGCTATTTCGTTTTGAAGGCGACATTCCATTAACCACCACTTCTCCCGGTGCAGTTGCGGCAGGAACAATAAATCCGCCCGGACACATGCAAAAGGAATATACGCCACGGTCATTGACCTGATGAACCAAACTGTAAGCGGCAGGCGGCAACAATTCATCGCGTTCATCTTCACAGTGATACTGAATGGAATCAATAATTTGCTGAGGATGCTCAACCCGAACACCCATGGCAAAAGATTTGGCTTTTAAGAGAATGTTTTTTCTGTGTAATAAATAATAGATGTCACGCGCCGAATGTCCGGTGGCCAAAATCAGCGCTTCAACAGGCATTTCAGTTCCATTCTTCAATTTAATAGCTTGTATTTTATGATTTTTTATCACAAAATCCGCTACCCTACTTTCAAAGTGAATTTCACCTCCATATTTTAAAATAGTTTCTCTTATATTTTCTACAATTTTAGGCAATTTATTGGTTCCAATATGCGGATGGGAATCTATAAGAATTTGCTCAGTAGCACCGTGAAATACAAAGTTTTCAAAAACCCGTCGTACATCACCACGTTTTAAACTGCGGGTATATAATTTTCCGTCGGAATACGTTCCAGCTCCACCTTCACCAAAACAATAATTGGAATCTTCATTAACAATGTGAAACTGATTGATAGCTCGTAAATCCCGTCTTCTATCCTGGACCTTCTTTCCTCTTTCCAACACCACGGGTTTGTAACCCAATTCAATACAACGCAAAGCGGCAAACATACCCGCTGGTCCAAAACCAATAATATGTATTTTTTTTGCGGAATGCACCTCCTTGTATTCGAAAGTATATTCAGAAGATTCAGGCAGTTGTTCGCGAATATAAACTGCAACTTTATAATTAAAAAATATTTCAGACTTTCGGGCATCGATAGATTTTCTTAATACTTTTACAGCATTGATGTCTTTTTGGTCAATACCTAACAAGTGTGCCGACTTTTTTTCTAAAATACCTTCAATTTTCTCTTCTTGAAGAGGAATCCGAAGCTCTATGTTTTTAATCATAAATGCAAAAATACTTAAATTCCAAAGAAATAAACTCTATTATTTTAGGTATAATATCGTTGGTTTTACTCGGTTAAAGGTGTTTTTAGAAGATTTACAGCATTAATTTCATCGTAATTATTTCCAAAATAAGTGACAAACATCCTTTCCCTACCATTTTAATTCCAATTTCCTAAATGTATTACTCAATTTTAATTTTATCATTTTTATCAAACAAGTTTAAAACTTCCATTAAATTAAAATATTGTTATTTTTACTAAAAAATAAACTTTTATCATTTATGAACTCTTTTCGGTACTAAAAAACTTATTTTTTTTCAATTATTTAGCGTAACTTTAAGCTTAAATCAGTATAATTGCAAATGCTAAAAAATATATTATATACGGCTTTATTCTTAATTTCCTTAAATGGGTTTTCTCAGGAAATAAAAAGGACAGACACTTTGAAAAAATTTCCTATTTTAGTGACTCTAAAAGGACAGGTAATCAGCAATGTAGATAAATCACCATTAATAGGGGCAACTTTATTTAATTTAAACTCTGTAATAGGAGCAGTTGCTGATGACAATGGTATGTTCCAACTCGCAACCACCGTAAATGATACTATTTATGTTTCCTACTTGGGTTTTCAATCCATAAAATTAAAAATTACCAATGATTTGCTTAAAGGAAATGAGTTGGTTATTGAGTTGTATGAAAGAACAGAACAAATGGATGAAGTT
>JBAZGP010000313.1:4123-4580 GCA_041652835.1 Lutibacter sp.
AGTTGTTGTAAGTTCACACAAACTTATTGGTGTTTTGGAAATTGACGCAAAAAATGTCCCTAAAGATAAATATGCCCGTATTCACATTAATGGCGTACCTCAAACTTATGAAGTTGGCACAGGACAGCGCAAAGAATTTAATTCTCCAATTGATGCCCTTTTTAGACCGATTGATTATGTGTATAATATGTTTGGCAAAAGTCCAAACCAGTTAAAAAAATTGAAGAAGTTGAAAGATGATGACAATCTTCGAAATATGTTGGAAGCCAAGTTTAACAGAGAATTATTGATGGAATATTTGGGAATGACTGCCGAAGAATTAAATGAATTGTTAAATGAATGTAATTATTCTGACTATTTTATAAAGTCTGCTAGTGATTTACAGCTTATTGAAGCAGTATTGCTGTGTTATGAAAATCATAAAGCCATTAAGAAAGGAAGTACTATCAAGGAAAAG
>JBAZGP010000314.1:0-4577 GCA_041652835.1 Lutibacter sp.
CCAAGATGAAGTCACGCCTTCAATAGGCAATTCCCTTGCCGGATAAATATCCAGCAAAATTAATTCATCAAAACCCGATAAACTCGTTGCAAAATCATCAATAAAATCTCTTGTTCGGCTGTACAAATGTGGTTGAAAAATTCCCGCTATCTTTTTTGTAGGATACATTTCCCGAGCGGCATCCACCACTGCATTAATTTCTGTTGGATGATGCGCATAATCATCAATCAGCACCAAATTTTCTGTATTAATCTTGTAAGAAAAACGTCTTTCAATTCCTTTAAAAGTTAGTAAAGCTTCAGCAATGGCTTGAAGTGAAACTCCAAAAATATTAGCCATTGCTAAAGCCGCCACCGCATTTAGCACATTATGTTTTCCCGGTAGGTTAATTTTTATATTTTTAATATATGCTGAAGGCGTTTTTACATCAAAAATGTAAGCTCCTTCCTGTATTTTTAAATTTTTTGCATCATAGTCGGCATCTTCTTCAATACCATAAGTTTTGCCGATAAGCGGCAATCCTTTTCTTATCACCAAAGTATCTGAAACGCTATACGCAAAATCCCTAAATGATTTTTCCAATTCGGCTTTTTCACCATAAATATCCAAATGATCGGCATCCATAGAAGTGATACAAGCAATATTTGGCGACAGTTTCAAAAATGACCTGTCAAATTCATCGGCTTCCACCACAGAAATTTCGCTTCCGCCCAAAATTAAATTAGATTTGTAATTTTCTGAAATTCCGCCTAAAAACGAAGTGGCATTTACACCGGCTTCTTTTAAAATATGTCCTAAAATTGTAGAAGTAGTCGTTTTTCCATGAGTGCCAGCCACTGCCAAACAAAAGGTGTTTTTTGTAATTTCTCCTAATATTTCTGAGCGTTTTAAAACCGTAAATTCATTCGCTAAAAAATAGTTCAGTTCCAAATTATTCTTCGAAATTGCAGGCGTATAAACCACAATAGTATGTTGATTGTCTTTAAATGCTGAAGGAATTAAATCTACACCATCTTCAAAATGAACTGCGATTTCCATGCGTTGAAGCATATCGGTAATTTTTGTTGAAACCCTATCGTAACCCGCAACATTTTTACCGTTGCTTTTAAAATAATTTGCAACAGCACTCATACCGATTCCACCGATACCAACAAAATAAACATTATGTATATGCGCTAAATTCAAATCAATTACCTATTTATTAATTTTTCAACTTCTTTAACTATATCTTTTGTGGCATTTGGCAATGCCAATTTTTTTATATTTTTACTTAAGGTTTGTTGTAATTTTTCATTCTCCAGCAATTCTTCTATATTGGATTGAAACATGTCCAATTCAGATTCTTTCAACAACAAAGCCGCATCATTATTGACCACCGCCAATGCATTTTTTGTTTGATGGTCTTCGGCAACATTTGGCGAAGGAATAAAAATTACGGGCTTTCCAACAATACACAATTCTGAAATTGAACCTGCACCAGCCCTACTGATTATAAAATCTGCTGCTGCATAAGTTAAATCCATGTTATTCAGAAATGCATGAGTTTGCACACCTTCTAATCCATCGTATTTTTTAAATTCTTCATAATACAACTTTCCAGTTTGCCATATTACCTGTACGTTTTTGGATACCAGCCAATCAATATGTTTTTCAATTAAATTATTTATGGCCCTGGCACCTAAACTTCCGCCAAGAATTAAGAGCGTTTTTTTATCGCTTTTTAAATTGAAATGTTTTTTGGCTTCTTCTCTTTTTTCCGCGATTTCCAGCAAATCCTGACGAACGGGATTTCCGGTTTTCACGATTTTATTTGTAGGAAAAAAACGTTCTAAACCATCATAAGCCACACAAATTTTATTTACTTTTTTCGCCAATAATTTGTTTGTAATTCCCGGATAGGAATTTTGCTCTTGAATAAGCGTTTTTATTTTTTGCATACTTGCCACATATAATGTTGGTCCGCTTGCAAAACCTCCGGTTCCTATCACAATATCTGGCTTAAAATCTTTGATAATGCGATAAGCTCTCGACAAACTGCTTACCAATTTTAATGGAAATGATAAATTTCTTAAAATATATTTTCGTTGAATTCCCGAAATCCACAATCCTTTTATAGCATATCCTGCTTCTGGAACTTTTTCCATTTCCATTTTATCACTTGCACCCACAAACAAAAAATTGGCCTCAGGATATTTCACCTTTAACTCATTGGCAATGGCAACTGCTGGGTAAATATGCCCACCGGTACCGCCTCCACTTAATATGATGTTAACCGATTGCTTCATGTAATACATTTAATGGGTTATCTTCATTTGCCAAATCCGGATTAATTTCTTTTTCAGCGGTAACACTTAATATAATTCCAATGGCAAAACAAGTCATCCAAATAGACGTTCCTCCACTGCTAATTAAAGGCAAAGTTTGTCCAGTTACTGGAAATAAGTTAACAGCAACAGCCATATTTATCATGGCCTGAAAAATGATGGGCAAGCCAACCCCAATAATAATTAAGGTGGCAAAAATACTTCTGGCTTTTTTTGCAGCAATTACAATACGAAACAACAACATAAAATACATGAGCATGACCACTAAAGCGCCCAGCAATCCATATTCTTCAACAATAATGGCAAAAATAAAATCGGAAGATGATTGCGGCAAAAAGTTTTTTTGAATGCTTTTTCCCGGTCCACGACCTTGTAAACCACCACTTGCTATAGCTATTTTTGCTTTTTCAACCTGATATCCTTCTTCAGCACTTGGGTTTGAAAAATTTTCAACCCTGCTAATCCAAGTATCTACCCTATTTGGAAAAACTCCCGGAAATGCTTTGGCGGTTATTATAAAAACAGCTAAAAACAAAGTGCCTGCTCCAATAATACCCATTAAATATTTTGTAGGATAACCTCCAATAAAAGCCAGCATCAATATCATTAAAAATGCAATCGCTGTTGTTGAAAAATTTGCTGGTAAAATTAACGCCAAAATAATAGCTATAGGTAACCACAATAGCCAAACACTATCTTTAAAAGAGATTTCGCTTTCCTTTCTTCGCGCTAAATAACGAGAAACATAAACCATTAATACCAAAATGGCTAAAGTAGATGTTTGAAAACCAACACCTATAAATGGAATTTCAATCCATCTTGCAGCATTTGAACCTCCAATAGTAGTTCCTTGCGATAAAGTATAAATAAGTAACACAATTACCAAAGGCAGCATAATTACAGAACCTCCGCTAAAATATCTGAAAGGTATTTTATGAACGCCATAAATAATTAAAAAACCAAGAAATAATAAAATAACATGCTTAAATAAATAATAGAAAGGTGTACCTACATTGGTGCCATAAACCAAATTGGTACTTGCGCTATAAACGGGCATAAACGACAAAAGTGCCATTATGGTAACAATTGCCCATATTGCGCGGTCTCCTTCTATATTTTTAAGAATGCTTTTCATCCGTTTATTATTTATTTTTTATTGGTACAGACGCAGTTCGCCATTAATCATTTCTGTGTGTATCAAAATTTGCAATGCTCGTTTCATCTGTTTATTATTTATTTTTTATTGGTACAGATGCAGTTCGCCATTAATCATTTCTGTGTGTATCAAAATTTGCAATGCTTGTTTCATTTACAATGCGCTTACCGCTTCTTTAAATTTATTTCCCCTGTCTTCATAATTTTCAAACAAATCAAAACTTGCACAAGCCGGAGACAATAAAACAGAATCCCCTTTTTCTGCAATTTTATAGGCCACTTTTACAGCTTCTTCAGCACCAGCGGTTTCAACAATTAAATCAACCACATTGCTAAAAGTTTGTATTATTTTTTGATTGTCCAACCCTAAACAAACAATTGCCTTCACTTTTTCCCTCACCATTGGCATCAATTCCAAATAATCATTTCCTTTGTCTACACCACCAACAATCCATACTATTGGTGCTTTTACACAGTCTAACGCATAAAATGTTGCATTGACATTTGTTGCTTTTGAATCGTTGATATATTGCACACCATTAATTTTTAGCACCATTTCCAATCGGTGTTCAGCTCCTTCAAAATCTTCCAGACTCTCTCTAATGGTAGCTTTTCGGACTTTTAATAACGATGTGGCCATAGTGGCGCCCATTGCATTTCTTGTATTGTGTTTTCCTTTTAAAGCTAAACTTGCTGTATTCATTAGTGTTTCTTCTGTTTTATATTTGATTATTATATTGTCATTTTTTAAATAAACGCCTTGTTTCAACTTCTTTTCTATTGAAAAAGGCAGTAAAGTGGCTTTAGTTTTATTGTTTTTTAACCAATTTGTAATTACTTCATCATCATCATCATAAATCAAAAAATCATTTTCGGTTTGATTTTCAGTGATTCTAAATTTTGAATGGATATAGTTTTCAAACTTATATTCATACCTGTCCAAATGGTCGGGCGTAATATTTGTAATTATGGCTATATGAGGTGCAAAATCCACAATTCCATCCAGCTGAAAACTGCTCAACTCCAACACATGGATATCGTACTTATTTTCAGCCACCTGTTGCGCAAAACTCTCTCCAATATTGCCTCCCATTTCTG
>JBAZGP010000315.1:0-4194 GCA_041652835.1 Lutibacter sp.
TTGAATTTTTTCAATATTTTCAAGTTGAGCCAATAAATAAGCCGCTGTAATGTCTGAAGGTAAAAAAGAAGAACCCGTATCTACCCAACCGTATTTATTGATTTCACCTCTAAAGAACTCAGCCCTATTGGTTCCTTTTTCCCAAATAATTTCAGCTCTATTGATAAATCGCTCATCATTTATTGCCAATAAACCACCTTCACCAGAATTGATGTTTTTAGTTTCGTGAAAAGAAAAAGCAGCCATGTGACCAATGCTACCCAAAGGTTTATTCTTGTAATAAGAATCTATTGCTTGTGCCGCATCTTCAATAACTATTAAATTGTATTTTTCTGCCAACTCCATTATTTTATCCATATCACATGCTACGCCAGCATAATGAACAGGAACAATGGCTTTTGTTTTATCTGTAATTAAACTTTCAAGTTTATCAGCATCTAAATTTGGGTGGTTAGGTTGTGAATCTGCAAAAACAATTTTGGCTCCTTGCCTTACAAATGCTAAAGCTGTGGAAACAAAAGTGTAAGAAGGTACAATCACTTCATCACCAGGTTTAATATCGGCTAAAATAGCACACATCTCTAACGCATCAGTACAAGAAGTTGTTAGTAATGCTTTTTTAAATCCATAAGTATTTTCAAAAAATGTATTGCATTTTTTGGTAAAGCTTCCATTACCAGAAATATGTCCTGAAATAATGGCTTCTTGAATATAATCAAATTCTTTACCTGAAAGGTAAGGTTTGTTAAAAGGGATTTTGTATATCATACTGGAATAAATTTTGCTTTTTCTGGTAATAAAAATTTCATAAAGGCTATTTCTTCATCATTTCTTTTTTTTGTATAGGTGCGATCTGATATGTTAAAATATGTAATATCATTATCAAATACCATATCATCTTTTTCTGTAACAAATTTTATTTTACCTTTATTTACTAAAGATTCATTTAAATAGTGCGTAATTTTTTCCATTTTTGTTTCCAAAGAGACCTCATTAAACTGAAAGCCAATTTTTTCAGAAATTGATTTTGCTGGTGAACCAGCATAAATTGTATTAAATTCCATATCCTTTGTAACAACAGAGCCAACCATTGCCATTGATTTGTCATGAGCAATTATTGGCGAAACAATGCAATGACCAACGAACCATACATCAGATCCAATTTTCATTTGTTTTTCACTTAAAAATCTACACCCTTCTAAAGTGTCTCCATACTTTATATGAGACCAGAGCTGTGAATGAGAGCCTATGCCACAGTTATTGCCAATGGTTACACCTCCTATTGAATCTATTATTGAATACTGCCCTATCCAGACGTTATGACCAATGTGACAAGGGTTATAACCATGAATATTAGTCCCATGTTGTATTTTAGAATAGTCTCCGAGTTCAAAATCATCAATTATTATTTGAACATTATGTCCTATATAGCAATTATCACCGATGACAATTTTTTTTGCTTCCCCATTGATACCTCGTATAATAGCTGAGGGTTCTATAAAGCTATTTATGCCAATTGTTAATTGTTCAGCAAAAATGTTCTTATTTACCATAATAATTTAAGTATTAATTAGATTTTATATTTTCAGAAATTATCATTTTAAACTGAGCTGCAATTTGATGGGTTTGCAATAAATTTAAACTCATTTCAGTACAATTTAAATCCATACGCTCTTTTGCCTTAGTATCCATTAAAATTATTTCTTTTAGACCTGCTGCAAGTTCATTACAATCTCCTAAAGTTGCTCTAAAACCCGTTTTACCATTTCCAACAAAATCAAGTGCAGCACCCATTTCAAAGGCAACAACTGGTGTTCCACACATGATGGATTGGTTAATCATCATGGGACCTGAATCTTCAATAGATGGACAAACAAAAACATCAGCGGCTTGAAAAGCTGTTGCTAAATTATCATCATCAAGATAACCTTAAAATGTATGTCTAAATGGTAAATCTTTAATTAATGTTTCGTTGTTTTTACCTGCAATAATGAGGTAAATATTTTTTATTTCTTCTTCTTTTAGCCGTGTTTTTAATAGTTTCAACGACTCAATTAACTCTTTATATCCTTTTCTAATTTCTGTGACATTTACAGCACCAAAAACGATGAGTTTTTTTTCTAAAGGAAGTTTTAATTGATTTCTAGCTTCTAACTTATTCCCCGGTTTAAATATGCTGTTATTTATAGGTAAATGAACTTTGTAATGCGGCTTATTTTTAAATACTGAACTTGTTTCTAACTGCCTTAACAGCCATTCTGACCCTGCGACTGGTATAATATTTGAATTTTCAAACAGTTTAATTTTGTTTAATAGGTTTAAATGGGTTTGGTCATTTTTGTCATTAGAATTTATACCTGGGCAACATCCACATTCTTTGGTGTACCCTAAACAATTCCATGCATAATGGCATCCACCAGTCATTGGTGCCATGTCCATCATATACCATAAAACCAGTGCGTTGGTTTTTTTAGTTAAATAATATAAATCATTCTCATTTAAAAAATATTGAGGAAAAAGTACGATAAACACATCGGGTTTAATGGTTAATTTTTTTACTATTTTTTTTGCATTATTGGCTAAATCTCCAATATCTAAACTGTACATGTAATAATTGGTGTTATCTGTTTTTTTTCTCCAAAACAGACTAACAATTTTATTTTTATATCTATTGTATTCATGTATAATTGGGACTATTATTGAGTAAACATTTTTATGTTTTTTCTCTAATTTTGCATTAGTAATTATTTGAGTATTAAAACCAGCCTCATTTAAACAATTCATCAAATCAATAGCAACTATACCAGATGCTTTAGATGGATCTGGAGCAGATAATATTACAATATTCATGTTTTTATTCAATCTTTTGTATTGTTTTTTTATAATAAATAGGATAAACAAATAAGCCTATGCCATTAGCAACAATAGTTGCTAAGATTACCCCTGAAATGCCCAAATCTAATTTTGTTGCAAAAAATATAGAAAGAGGTATATTTAATAATGCCCCAATAGCACCCAATACTAATTGAATATTTACATTACCTGTTCCATTAATAAAATAAGTAAAGGGTTGTGTAATTACACTTGTTATAACAAATATTGACATTAGAACAATAAGTAGTTGTGGTACTTCAATTCTATCTCCAACCCAAATACTTAACACCCATTTTGCAGAGAAAATCATTAAAAAAGCAACGACAGCAAAAATTAGAGCTATTTTAATCAAGTTATTCATGGATTTTTTAATCCATACAATATCTTTTTGTGTGTAAGCTTCTGTTATAGCAGACCAAAATGGAGTTATAATTATTGTAAATCCCATTGTGACAATACTAAAATATTTAAAGGCTAAAAAGTAAGGTGTTACTTCAGCTGGGCTATATAATTGTGCTATAATTATATTGTCCGTTGAGTACAATACAATAGCTGCCATTTGTATTGCGAAAAACTTTAAGCCCAGCCCAAAAATGTCTTTCAAGTATTCTCTTTTCCATAATGCAATACTTGGTTTGAAATTAGTATAACGTTTGTTAAAGCCAATAAAATTAAAAGCCAGCAAAATTAAAACGGGTAAAACGGAAAAAATGGTTCCAAAAAGTAATAAGGAACTTTCTGTTGTTTTTGTCATTATCCAAATAACTAATAATGAGCTTATATTAGTTAAAAAAGTAATTTTTCCTTGTGTTGAGTGTTGTTGGTCGGCAGTGTAAATGGTAGTAATTAATTTTGTTACCAATTGCAAACAGAAAAAACCAAATACTATTGGCATTAAAATATTCAACTCTTTTTGTAAAGAAGCTGTGGCATTAAATACTTTTGTCCAATCAATAAAAAAATTAAGTATAAAAAACACAACTATCAATCCCAAGCTTACTGCCCCAATGGTATAATAAGCAGAACTTACATAAGCTTTCGCTAATTTAATATCTCCCTTTGCTTTCGCTTCTGCAAATTTATTACGTAAACCATTTCCTAGGCCAATATCAAAAAAAGAAAACCAAGCAATAAAGGAGCTAAGGGTGAGCCAAATTCCATAATTCTCGGTATCTAAAAAATTAATTGTCAAAGGAACAAGCAAGAAACTAGCGAGTATGCTACCACCTTTGTATATGAACGAATAAATTACATGTTTAGTAATATTCTTTGTTCGGTCGCTGGTAATACCAACCTTATCGTATATTTTATGAACTGTTT
>JBAZGP010000315.1:4204-4576 GCA_041652835.1 Lutibacter sp.
ACTTCCCTTCATTCTCCAAAAACCACTCATACGTCTGTTGAATCCCTTTTTCTAATGAAATCTTGGCTTTCCCTTCGGCTTCGCTCAGGGCATCGCCAGCCTGCGTTTGTCATTTTACTTACATCCATTAATTTTCTCGGCGTTCCATCTGGTTTTGTACTGTCCCAAATTTTTCTCCTGTATGTTCAACTGTTTGGTATTACTTTATTTTCCAATAGCCACCTTTGGCGGGCCCTATTCTTTCAAGACGTCCTTTATCTTGTAATCCTTTTAAATAGCGTTGTACCGTTCTTGCAGTAAGCTTTAAATTGGTAGCTATTTCTTGAGCAGATATTTTTGTATTTGCGTGTATTAATTCAAGTATTTTTTTTT
>JBAZGP010000316.1:0-4573 GCA_041652835.1 Lutibacter sp.
GAAGCAATTCATATTCACGATATTCGAATTGCTGGTGCCGTTTTTAAAGCGAATAGAAAATTTTATTTAAAAGTAATTTTAGATTTGCATGACAATATGCCGGAAATTATGAAATTGTACGCGCATCTTCAAAAATTTCCCGGAAAACAATTGATTTCTCCAAAAAAGTGGAAACAAAAAGAGGAAGAATTTATTCATAAAGCGACTAAAATTATCACGGTTTCTCAAGAATTTATTGAGGAAGTTGTTGGTCGCACTAAAATTTCAAGAGATAAAATTGTGTTGGTTCCCAATACAGTACATCGCTCGTTTTATGAAGATGCCGTAATTGATAATTTGATTGTTGATAGGTATAAAAGCGACTTTGTAATTTTGTATTTGGGTGATACGGGATTGCGCCGAGGATTGCAAACTGCCATTGAAGCCTTGGTGATTTTAAAGGAAAAAATTCCAAATGTGAAGTTGGTTATTGTCGGAATTAGTTCTACCGATTCAATTTTGAAACAACAAGTAACCGATTTAAAGTTGGAAAATCATGTTGATTTTCAAGGATGGCAAAATGTAAAGCTATTTCCTTCTTATATTGTTTCAAGTGAGGTTTGCATTTCGCCTTTACACAGAAATATACAGCATGATGTTGCTTACGCAAATAAACTTTTTCAATATATGAGTTTTAAAAAACCTATTTTGGTGAGTGATGCCATTGCCCAAAAGAATTTAATTGAAAAAACAAATTCTGGATTGGTGCATTTGGAGCAAAACCCGCAAGATTTCGCCGATAAAGTGTTGCAATTATACGCTAATCCAACATTAAGAGATGGTTTGGGAAAAAATGGAAAACAATTTGTGGAAGAAGAATTTTGTTGGGAAAAAACATCAGAAAAATTAATAGCTTTGTATGCCAATCTATAACTTATGAAAAAGGCGCTCATCATTACCTATTATTGGCCTCCTGCAGGAGGTTCTGGCGTGCAGCGTTGGTTGAAGTTTGTAAAATATTTTAGAGAATCTGGTGTTGAACCCATCATTTATACCGTTGAAAATCCCAATTATCCAATTGTTGATGAATCTTTGGTTGTAGACATTCCAAAGGAAATTGAAATTTTAAGACAGCCTATTTGGGAGCCCAATAATTTGTTAGGTTTCTTTGGAAAAAAGAAAAATGAGAGTGCAGGATTTTTAAATCCAAATCCTTCTTTATTCGGAAAAATTTTGCAATATATAAGAGCGAATTATTTTATTCCGGATGCTCGTAAATTCTGGATAAAACCATCAACCAACTATTTAAAAAGCTATTTGAAATTAAACAAGATTGATGTGGTAATTACTACCGGACCGCCGCACAGTATGCACTTAATCGGTTTAAATTTAAAAATGGAATTGAAAATAAAGTGGATTGCCGATTTTAGGGATCCTTGGACAGAAATTGATTATTTTCAGCAGTTGCCTTTGACCAAAAAAGCAATTGAAAAACACCATTTTTTGGAAAATGAGGTATTGAAAAATGCTGATGCTGTTTTGGTTGTCGGTAAAACCATGAGAGAAAAATTCAATAAATTTAACAGCAATGTGGTTACAGTTACCAATGGTTTTGATGGAGAAATTTCAGAAATTGCTGTTGAATTAGATTCAAAATTTACAATAACACATATCGGATTGATGAACGCCGATAGGAATCCTAAAATATTGTGGGAAGTGTTGTCGGAAATTATTGCCGAAAATAAGGAATTCGCCCTTGATTTTGAATTGAAGTTGATTGGCAAAGCTGACGCTTCCGTAATTGATGAAATCACAAAAAATCAACTTTCAAAAAATGTTCAGATTGTTGATTATATGGCACATCATAAAGTTGTTGAGTTTCAGAAAAAATCGCAAGTATTGCTTTTACTGGTAAATAATGTACCGAGCGCAAAAGGAATTATTACAGGAAAAATATTTGAATATTTAATGGCAAAACGTCCAATTGTGGCGATTGCACCATTAAATGGTGATGTTTCTGAAATTATAAATGAAACCAATTCGGGTGTTGTTATTGATTTTGAAGATAAAATTGGGTTGAAAATCGCTATCTTAGAATTATATGCCAAATTCAAACAAGGAAATTTATCCATTGAATCAAAAAATATAGCGCAATTTCACAGGAGAGAATTGACTAAAAAAGTTTCAGAACTCATTTATAAAATTACTGAATGAAGAAAATCGTAACGATATTAGGAGCAAGGCCGCAATTTGTTAAAGCTGCTGTTTTAAGTCGGATAATTGCAAAATATAAGGCTGTTGAAGAGGTTATTGTACATACCGGACAGCATTATGATGCCAATATGAGCGCTGTTTTTTTTGAAGAAATGAAGATTCCAAAACCAAAATACAATTTGGCAATTCACGGAATGACCCACGGTGCCATGACAGGACAAATGCTTATTGAAATTGAAGCAGTTTTAACCAAAGAAAAACCCGATTTGGTAGTGGTTTACGGCGATACAAACTCTACGTTGGCGGGAGCTTTGGCTGCAAAAAAGATGGATATAAAAGTAGCTCATGTGGAAGCTGGTTTGCGCTCTTTTAATATGAAAATGCCTGAAGAAATCAATAGAATTTTAACCGATAGAATTTCAGATTTGTTGCTTTGCCCAACGGATACTGCCATTGAAAATTTGCAAAAAGAAGGGTATTTGAATATGCCTGGAAAAATTGTAAAATGTGGTGATATTATGAAAGATGCGGTTGAATTTTACGGAAAAACTGCTGAAGAAAAATCTAAAATAATGTCCAATTTACACTTAATTCCAAATGAATTTGTGTTGGCAACCATTCACCGTCAGGAAAATACAGAAGATTTAAAAAAACTAAAAGAAATTTTTGAAGGATTGGAATTGATAAGCAAAGAAAAGCAGGTTATTTTGCCATTGCATCCAAGAACAAAAGCCATTTTAGAAGAACATCATTTAAGTTATGCTCTTAAAATAATTGACCCGATTGGGTATTTTGACATGCTAACCTTGTTAAAAAACTGTAATTTGGTGGTTACCGACAGTGGGGGATTGCAAAAAGAAGCATTTTTCAATAAAAAACACTGCATAATCACCAGAGAAGAAACGGAATGGGTGGAATTGGTGAGCAACGGATTTGCTAAAATTGTGGGTAGCGATTCTATAAAAATGTTTAATGCTTTTGAAAATTTTCAAAATTCAACCGCTAATTTTGAGATGAATTTATTCGGTGAAAATGTAGGGGAGAAGATTTATGCTGAAATTTTTAAATTGTAGTAATGGGAATTATTTTAAAGCAGTCTTTTTATAATACACTTATTATCTTTTTAGGTTTTGCTGTTGGCGGCATCAATGTACTGTTTTTATATACACATTTTTTACACGAAGATTATTTTGGATTGATTACCTTTTTATTATCTGCTGCAAATATTATTTTGCCATTGCTCGTTTTTGGAATGCAAAATACCATTATTAAGTTTTTTTCTTCTTATCAAACTAAAATTGAACGCGATGGCTTTTTGACTACAACGCTTATATTACCGCTTTTTGTTATAATTCCTTTGGCTTTAGTTGGCGCATTAATTTATGAAAATATTGCGAATTGGATTTCTTTGGAAAATCCAATCATAAAAAAATACACCTATCTCATATTTTTATTGGCCATCTTTATGGGTTATTTTGAGGTTTTTTATGCTTGGACAAAAGTGCAGCTAAATTCTGTTTTTGGAAATTTTATTAAGGAAATTTTTCCGCGTATTTGTACTACATTTTTATTATTTGCAGTATTTTTTAAATGGCTTACCAACGAACAATTTATTTATGCGGTGGTAATTGCATACGGGTTAAGCACTTTAATCATGATGATTTATGCTTTTTACGTGTACAAACCGACATTTAAATTGGTACTTCCTGAAAATTTAAAAGAGATTCTTTCTTTTTCAATGTATATTATTGTAGCTGGTTCGGCTGCCGGAGTTTTGCTTGAAATTGATAAGTTTATGATTCCCCAAATGGAAAAAATAGCGCAGGTAGCCTATTATTCGGTGGGGATTTATATCGCAAGCGTTATTGCGATTCCTACCCGAGCGATGCAACAAATTACAAGTCCGATTACTGCCAAAGATATGAACGAGAATAATATTGTTGAAGTCGGAAAATTATACAAACAAACTTCTATAAATTTATTGGTTATTGGTGGCTTATTTTTTCTGTTAATCAATTTAAATATTTCCGATTTATATGTGCTGATTAACAAGCCCGACTTTACAAAAGGAATATGGGTGGTGCTTATTATTTCAGTGTCAAAATTGATGGAATTGGCTTTGGGAACAGGAAATGCTATTTTGCTAAATTCTAAATACTATAAAATTTTCTTTTATTTGTCATTGGCAATGGCAATAAGTGTCATTGTTTTAAATAAGTGGCTAATTGAATTGATTGGTATTAATGGTGCGGCAATAGCAACCCTTATTGTGGTTGTTGTGTATAGTGTTGTTAAAATTATATATTTGAAATCAAAATTGAATATTCAGCCTTTTAATTTTAATACCATTAAGTTGGGGGTAATTATTTTGGTAATATTC
>JBAZGP010000317.1:0-4573 GCA_041652835.1 Lutibacter sp.
ACGTTCGACATAATACTCGTCGAATATTTGACGTGAATGATTTAGTATTTCTGCATACAAGTTCATATTCTTGCTGGTTTCGATATACCCAAACTCTGATCTTCGATAGCCTTGGCTATTTTATCCTTGTATCTCTTAATCCTGCTGTCAATGTCGGATATGTGGAATTCACGTTTTGTATATGGATAGTAAACATTTCTTTCGCCGTGTTGGTTCTCTTTTTCGACCTCATTGTACCATGTTACAGTCACCATTGCCGTAAATTTGTCATAATCAACGTCTACTTTATGCCATTGATCTACAAATGGCAAGTATTCGTTAACGACAATCTTTAAATTATCTAACTTTTCTTGGATAATTTCCTTTGTTGATTTCTTTATCATCTTTGTATAAATTTAAAAACATTTGCATAGGCATTATTCTCAGTATCTTAACCGGGGGATCGTGGGGCATGGGGAGAAGCATCCCCCTCTCCCTTGCCATTATCATCCTTATTGCCCCAAAAACACTCTCTGATTTGTGTGTGTCCAAAGCACCGATACTCTTCAGATTAAAATATTCCTTAAAGGCTTGGTGCAGTTCGTCACACGCTTCTTTAGCGTGTTCCTTTTTTATCCCCAACTCATCACAGATGGCGGGGAGAAGGACACCCCAATAATAAGCCAACTGTCTGGGAGAAGCCATTTCATTTCACTGCCTCAATTTGTTCCTGCATGAACTTGATGAACTTGCTGGCCGTGTCATTAAACGCCTCCAATTCGATCTTGTCGTTCACAACCAAATCTTTTGTATAGGCGGAAGCGAATGACACAGCATCCAGCTTTGCCCTGAATTTCAGTTCTTCATGGGACAGGACAGCCCCGGATTTTGAGGGAGCTATGGAATCTGATGGCTTGGGAGCGTCTTTGGGTATTTCAACCCAAAACTGGCTCTTGTTTTTGGGATTAGGCTTAAACTCATAATTAGCGACTTTGTCAACCTCAAAATATGTCCCTTCAAGATCAGGAGACCTAAACCATCCCTCATCACCATTTTCAAACTTTATGGTGAAAGTCTGTTTGCCGTCCTTCCCTAAACTCGCCCACTTTTCTTTTGCAACTACTTTGCTTGTTTTCATTTTTTGTTTCTGGTTTTAAATTATAAACTAATATCATTTCCGAAGGTAATTCCTCCTTTATTTGCTGGTTTAATTCGATCAATATGTTTTTTGTTTTGCCCATTCACTCATGATTGGTTTTTTATTATCTTTTTAAGTGCATCATATTCGCCCCATGTTAATTAAAATCTATGAGTATATTTACTCATTATATCAACATCAAATCCTTCACCATTTGCCCATAGTGTAACTTCTATATAGGAATTTTCATCAGCGAATGTGCAATATTCTTTTAGGAATAGAAAATAAGCATCCCGTTTATATTTTTCTTTTTTGCTCATATCTCTGGCATCTGTCATTACCTTAATGTGTTTATATACAATAAACAAGTCTTTCTTTGTGTTCTGTTTTCATGTCTGTAATTATTTAATTTCCATAAACCATCTGTGCCAATCGTCTTTATTGGATGAGTTTGCGTACATCTTCATCACCGCATCCCGGTCTTTTTGTCACCACATATCCCAATCAAGGTAAATCTGTCTAAATTCTCTATCCCCAAAATTGAAGCCCATAACTTTAGGTAGTGCATGAAGAATAAACGATACACCAAATAAATAATATGGCTACTGCTTTACGCATCTGTAGTCTCCGTTAAATATATCGGACAGTCTGCCCGAGTCAATCATCTTCCCCCCATCATAAACCTCGCACATGGGGTTGTCTCCCATTTTAACCATAACATCCCCAAAGTCTTTTATGAATTGTTTGGCTCTTTTCTCCGGCAACATCCCGGTAGAAAATGTTGAAAACAGAATTTTATAACTCAATGTTTTTTTCATGCCCCAAAGATATAATATTAAAATTCAAAAGTCAAGTAAATTCGTATGTTTTTTAACATGTTATTTTGCCCTGCCGTCTTAATTCCTTATCATACAGCCCACTATCCATTAATTTTAATCTGCCAATAAAGGCTGGATACCATGTTTCCATCATCAAATCCTCTACCGGAAGCCTGTGATACTTTAATGTATGGCAGGTATAGTGCGCTCGTACTATCCACTTTTTCTCTGTTAACAGTTTACCCCTGCGCCCTTTTAGGTGGTGATGATCTCCCCCGCCTCTGCGCCCACAGAAAAAACAATTCGGTTGTTCGGCATCTATCTCTTTACATATAGCTTTATATAAAACAAGCATATTTTGACGCTTTTTACTCATGGGTGGTATATTATACCTCCGAGAAGAAGATCGTGCCTCCAGCACGTTTAAAAGTGCCTTTTTTGACCTTTTTTGATCCATCTGCTTCTTGTACTTTTCGTCTGTGCGCTTATTTTGGTGAAATTTGCAGAATCCGTGACTGAAAATTGGATATTTTTGGCAATAAAGACAAAGTTTAGGCACATTTTAATGTGTGTAAAGTGGAATAGGATGTTCTTTTCTTAAACGCTTTTTGTCTGCTTTAATATCTTTTAGGCTGAAATAAAACTTACCTTCAAATAACCATCCCACAGGGTCGGTGCTTTCTTCAGGATTGATTATGAGAACTGGCTCCAGCATATTGAAATATTCATACATGGAAATAAACGCAAAATATAAAGCCTCTATGTCGTTGTAATTCTTGTCCCTGCATACCCGGATGATAGTTTTCAAAACGTCTTCCGTGTCCCATTGCTTTTTATTCCCTTCACCATCCCAGCTTACGAACATCATCACAAGGCTTTCGGATAGTTCGCTTAATTCATTTGCCTGTTTCTCCGATAGGCCAAGAATTGAAGCAAAATCTTCGCCGGATTTGCCGATCAGGTTAATTGCATCTTCAACATTGTCGAGGTTGATTGAGTAATTTACCATACCTTAGCATTTCTGCAAAGGTACGAAAGATTGTCAACACGAAAATCTATATTTCTCTTATCTCAAAATTCTCGCCGTTGATGTCTGTCTGTACCACTTTCTCTGTATTATATAATTGCCTATAAATTTTCTGTGTCGACACAATACAGGGTCGGTTCTTTGATTAATTTCTCAATGGCTTCTTCTTTTGTCATGGCTTTAATTTCATGAACGTTGTGTTGCCAGATTGTAACCTGTTGATCCACATGTATAATAAATCTTTTCCTTCTCATTTCATTATATTTTAAGGGCTAGTCAACCACTCTTTTAAATACATCCTCAAATGGATCGTACTGTTTTTGAATACCAAACTCATACGTGCCGGGAGGAAGCAAAATTGATTTGTGGTCAGCAACAGGAAGTTCTTTTGTCGAAATCATACACGATGGCGTTATATGATTTTCTTTTATGTGTTGCAATCTTGCACCATCATTCCCCACAACGGCATATATTTTGCCGTCAAGTTCAAATAGATCAACCTTTCCGGTAAGTACGTGAGCATGACCGGAAATTTCACCATACGCAAGAGGTTTGTTTTCAATCTTTCTTGCATTTTGCGGGATTTGTCCAACTGTTTTAAATTGAACATCCCCCTGATGTCCATTAATTTTTTTCATGTTTCTGTTTTTTTAGGTCCTAAAATCAAATGAATAATCTTTACTATCGAATATAGATAAACTTGCAATAGCTGTTTTTGCATTTGTGTGTTCGGGTGAACAGGCGATTAAATACTCTGTACCAGTAGAAGGGCAAACCATTTTAACCCATGCTAATTGTTTCCCCCCAATTTCACTAAATGTTTCTTTAGTTTTAAATAATTTTACTATTTCAACATCATCGTTTTTGTGTTGAATTAATTGTTTATCAACTTCTTTAGCCCCCAACAACTGCATAATTTTCTTTTCGCCTAACACATTATACATTCCCGCCCGTATTTCGGAATTTTTTTCTGATAAAAATTTGTCTTTTGTTATTTCATCTTGTTTTTCCCATATCCAAGACGGTAAAATCCTTCCATGAATAGCATAAACTTTATAACCATCCTTGAAAATAACACTTGCGCCAGCCGTATTGTGTAATCTCATATTTGAGTCTTGATGAACTTTTATTGGCATTGCACACACAAAGATAATGTTTTTAAAAGTTATTAATTCGTAAATTCCAGATTGCAATAATAGTTTAAAATTATTAAATTTGCAATAATTATAATCAAAATATTTAATTTTTTCAATAAAATCATAAAAAGCCATCCATCCGTAATCTCCAATATTCCCCCAATAACTAATTTGATGATATTCCAGATTATCCCTCAGATTATCCCTCAGATTAGCCCTCAGATTATCCCCCAGATTAACCCCCAGATTAGCCCCCAGACTAGCCCACAGATTAGCCCCCAGATTATCCCCCAGATTATCCCTCAGATTAACCCCCAGATTAGCCCACAGATTATCCCTCAGATTAGCCCTCAGATTAGCCCACAGATTAGCCCACAGATTAGCCCTCAGATTATCCCTTAGATTAGCCCACAGATTATCCCCCAGATTAGCCCACAGATTAGCCCCCAGATTATCCCCCAGATTAGCCCTCAGA
>JBAZGP010000318.1:0-4571 GCA_041652835.1 Lutibacter sp.
TTTCTAAATTAAATAACAATGACGTCGTTTGATGAATGGGCAATTTGCAGTTCAGGGAAATTAAATCCAGCAGTTCTTTTCCATTTTGAGTTAAAAAATCATACATCAATTGTTCATTTTCAGACAATTCAACAAAAAGTTGCTTCTGGATGCTCTTTTTTACGTTTTCTGGACTTGCCCAATTTAGCATTTCAACTAAATCTTTCGCTGAAGTTAAAATAGCCGCTTTGTTGTTTTTAATTAAATCATTACACCCTTTGCTATACACATCTGTACTTCTTCCGGGAACTGCAAAAACATCACGACTGTAAGAATTCGCTATATCGGCAGTGACCAATGAACCTCCTTTTTCAGCAGATTCGATAATGATGGTGGCTTCTGACATGCCTGCGACAATTCTGTTTCGTTTTAAAAAATTCTCTCGCTGCAAAGGATCGTTATGCCAAAAATCAGTTAGAAAGCCGCCATTTTTTTTGATTTCAGAAACATATTTTTTGTGAGATTTTGGGTAAATTTCTTCAAACCCATGCGCCAAAACACCAATGGTTTGCAGGTTGTTTTTTATGGCGGCTTTATGAGCACAGATATCAACGCCATAAGCAAAACCACTAATAATTATTGGATTAAATGCTTTCAAATCAACAATTAATTTTTCGCAAAAATCCCTTCCGTAACTAGTGATTTGACGTGTTCCAACAATACTGATAATGGGACCAATATTTAAATCGATATTGCCTTCCTTAAAAAGTAAAATTGGACCGTCTATGCAGTGTTTTAATCTTTCTGGATAATTCTTGTCGGTAAAATAAAGGGTTTCAATATTATTTTTTTGAAGATAGTTTAATTCAGTTTCAGCTTCCTGTAAGTTAGCTTTGTCAAATAAATGCCGAACGGAAAGAGTACCCAAACCAAAAATGTTTTCAATGTTTCTACGCTTTTCTTTAAACACCTCTTTTGCACTTCCGCAATGCGCCAAAAGCCTTTTTGCGTTAATATCTCCAATACCTCTTGTACGCTGTAACGCCAAAACGTACAGTAAATCATCTTCTATCATATTTTAACAATTTGAGTGTCAATATATAAAATTATTGTTAATAAAAATTACGCGCACTCATAAATTTAGTGGCAGTTTTTTATATATTTGTTTCAATGACAACAGCAAACTACATAAGCGATTTATTATACCGATACGAATGTGTGATTGTACCGAATTTTGGTGGATTTGTGACCAACGGAATTCCGGCAAAAGTGAATTATTTTACACACACTTTTTGTCCACCTTCCAAACAGTTGTCATTCAATTCCCATTTGCAAAATAATGATGGATTATTGGCAAACTATATTGCTGCCGCCAAAAATATCTCCTATTCTCAAGCATTGGAATTTATTGAAAAAGAAGTGACTTCTTGGAAACTACTTTTGAATACTGAAATGCTTGAATTGGAAAATATAGGATCCTTAAAAATAAATAAGGAACATAAAATTATTTTCGAACCTACAAATTCCATTAACTATTTAACTTCGTCTTTTGGACTGGGATCTTATGTTTCGCCTGCTATAAAACGTGTTGTTTATCAAGAAAAAATTAAGAAGTTAGACGCATTTTCAACTATGGAATCCAAACGAAAAACCCCTATATTTATTAAATATGCGGCTACCGCAGCAATTCTTTTCGCATTAGGAACAGTTGGTTGGACAGAATATCAAAAAATGGAATACAGCCATTTAGTTGCCGAAGCTGAACAGCAACAAAAGAAAGTTGAAAAAACAATACAGGAAGCTACCTTTGTTATTTCCAATCCGCTGCCAGCAATTACCTTAAACATTACCAAAGAAACTTATAATTATCATATTATAGCAGGTGCTTTCAGGTCACCTGAAAATGCGAGAAAAAATTGCAAGAATTGCTTCAAAAAGGATATAACGCTAAAATTTTAGGCGTTAATAAGTGGAACTTGACTGAAGTTGCCTTTGAAAGCTTTACTAACGAAAATGATGCGATAAACAAAATGCGCAGCATTCATAAAACTGAATCTGAAGACGCTTGGCTGTTGGTTAAGGAATTCTAATTTCGACTTTTTTTTGTAATCTTCCTTTTTATAAAATAGCAAAGATTTGCTAAAAAAATCAATTAATTATGATAAAAACACCCAAAGAATCTTTAACAATATTAACAGATATTGTTTTGCCTGGAGAAAGCAATCCGTTAGGAAATTTATTTGGAGGCGAATTATTGGCTCGAATGGATAGGGCTTGCAGTATTTCAGCACGCCGTCATTCGCATCAAATAGTTGTTACCGCGTCGGTAAATCATGTGGCTTTTAACAGAGTTGTTCCCGTGGGAAGCGTGATAACTATTGAAGCAAAAGTTTCTCGTGCTTTTAAATCGTCCATGGAAATTTATGTGGATGTTTGGGTTGAAGATTTGCAATCTCAAGTACGTTCAAAAGTAAATGAAGGCATTTATACCTTTGTGGCTGTTGATAAAGAGGGAAAGCCTATAGCTGTTCCTCAACTACAACCTGAGACCGCTCTTGAAAAAGAACGCTATAAAGGTGCTTTACAAAGAAAACAATTGAGTTTAATCCTTTCGGGAAAAATGAACCCCACCGATGCCGACGAATTACGAGCATTGTTTATTGGCTAAAGATGATCTGTTTTAAATTAAATTTTAAACGTTCAAACCATATAAAATCCAAAACACCTATAATATAAAATACAATTACATCTTATTAATCCATAAAGCAGGATCTTCCGTAGTTACGTTTCGAGATAACAAAAAGCCTAAAATAGTTTTTCCGGTAATTTTATCGGTGAAAATAGTTCCTATTTCTTGTTTTGTTTTTACTTTATCGCCTGTATTTACATAAACGTTTTCCAAATTTTTATACACTGTAATGTAATCCCCATGTTGTATTAACACTGCTTTTAAATTGCCTCCCATAACTTGAATCGCCAGTACGGTTCCTTCAAATACCGCGCGTGCTTTACTGCCTTCACTTGTTGTAATTCTAACGCCGTTACTTTGTATGGTAGCGGTTTTTACCACAGGATGAGGTTGCTTTCCATAATAAGTAGAAACAAATCCCCTGTCAACCGGCCATGGCAATTGTCCTTTGTTTGCGGCAAATTTTGAAGCCAATATTTTGGCTTCTGGAGTAAGCATAAAAGTAGCTGAAGTTGTGTTTGAAGTATTTTTATTAGAAGCTGTAATGGCATCCCTAATTATCTTATCTATTTGGGCATCAATTTTTCTCTCCTCGTTTTGATATTGTTTAATTTGCCTTTTATATTTATTTTCCTTATTCTTCACTTGGCTCAATAAACCTTCCTGCTCCTTTTTTTCTTTTTGTATCACAGTTTGCTCTTGCTGTTTTACCGTTAGCAGTTCTTGTTTTTGCTTCTTTTTAGATACCAATGTATCAGTTAATACCAGCAGTTCCATAGTTTTTTTCTGAATTTCTTCTGCCTGATTTTTTCTGAAACTGGAATATTGTTTCATATACTGAAACCTTTTGTAGCCCTGATAAAAATTTTCTGAAGAAAGCAAAAACATAATTCGACTGTTTTGCGACTTGCTTTTGTACGATTTAAAAATCATTTCTGCATAGTCCTTTTTCATCACTTCTAAACTGCGTTGGTTGCTGTTTATTTCAAGTTGATTGGAGTAAATTTCATTTCCAAGCTCGGAAGATTCACGTGAAATCACTGTAATAAGCTCTTCTCTTTTTTTAATTTTATCATTTAAATCCTTAACCTCAACCAATAAATTGCTTTCCGTTTTTTTTGTAGTAGAAAGCAAGCCATTAATATAAACAATGTCTTTTTGAATTTGAGCCCTGCGCGCTTCCAAATGCTCGCGCTTTGTGTTTTGGGCAGAAATATTTGCTCCAATAAATAGTACAGAAATTAGAAAAAGACACTTTATCTTAAATTGCATTATTTTAGACTGATTTTTTTATAACCAGATGGGATTTCAAATGGAAAAGTCAATTTTTCATTAAATTCAACCGACTTATATTCAATATTTATAGTGGTCAATTTTTGGTGGTCTGTGGCTCTTATATTAATTTTTTCAGGAAACTGCTGTCCTTTAATTTCTATATAATTTGCATAAGAAACCGTAAGCATTTGTTGTTTTTCAGTATTTTGGATTTCTTGTCGGCTCAATTTAAAGTTATTGGGATTCAAGAAAAATAAAATACCAAAAAGTTCATTTTCCTTTATTGGTGTCAATTGATACAATTGGTTGTCGATTTTAGAATCGTATTTTCCCTTTCTCAAGTTTAAAACAGCTTGTCCCAACAATATATTTTGAACTTTTTCAAAATCCATTTCAGTTCCCAGCCATTCACTCAACAATGAAAAATCTCCATCAAAAAAAGTACCGCTTAATTTTTCGTAATAGCTCACTCTATCATGCGTTATTTTAAGTTTTGCCAAAGGAAAACCCAATTTTGTGGCACTCATCCAAATTGTTTTGTCCGTTTCTATACGAAGTTTAATGTTAATTGATGTAGACATTTTATCATTGGAATATTTGGCATTTAAATTGGCATTCACCGTTTTCT
>JBAZGP010000319.1:0-4569 GCA_041652835.1 Lutibacter sp.
GCTCAATAAAAAAATTGGTCAATATGCATTTGTGTCTTTGGCTTTTATAGTGTTTTTTGTTTTTATGTACCAAAACATTTTGCCTTCAATTTCATTAAGATCGGGTTTCAATAATCTAAATGAATTGATAGCCGTTAAAAATGGACATAATATTATTGAATTAAAAAACTCCTTTTTTGGCAGTTTAACTCAAGGAATAGTTGTCTTTTTATTATTTGCAATTAGTTTAAGTATTAAATTATCTATTGAATTGTATAAAAATGAAAAAGTAAAAAACTTAATCAAAACACAAAAAATAAATGCCGAATTATCATTCTTAAAAACTCAGCTAAATCCGCACTTTTTATTTAACACCTTAAATAGCATTTATTCATTGGCAAATAAAAAATCGGATGATACTACAGAGGCCATTATTACTTTATCAGAATTAATGAAATACATGATTTATGAAACTAATAAAGAGTTTGTAGCCCTTCAAAATGAGATTGATTATATAAAAAATTTTATATCTCTTCAAAACCTTAGATTAAAAGATTCAAGCGGAGTTAGATTTAATGTTAGAGGAAAACTGGATTACAATATTGAACCTTTACTTTTAATTTCTTTTATTGAAAACGCTTTTAAATACGGAACGGATTACACCGGAAAAACAGATATTACTATTGAGATAAAGGTTGAAAATGATATTTTAAGTTTAAAGGTAAGCAATTATATTTCCTTAAAAGAAAAGAAAAATAACAGTTCGGGTGTTGGAATAGAAAATATTAAATCAAGATTGAACATTTTATATCCCAATTCTCATACTTTGAATATTGAAGAATCCGATAAATTGTTTAAGGTTGAATTATTGTTAAAATTAAAAAGATGATGAAGTGCATAATCATTGATGACGAGCCATTAGCTGTAGAATTATTAGAAGATTTTGTGTCTAAAACTCCAAATTTAAAGTTAGTTTCCAGCTGTTCAAATGCCATTGAAGCAGTATCAGTTTTACAAAATAACAAAATAGACTTAATTTTCTTGGACATTGAAATGCCTGAATTTACCGGAATTGAATTCATAAAATCTTTAGATATTAAGCCTTTATTTATTTTTACAACTGCTTACTCTCATTATGCTATTGAAGGTTTTAATTTAAATGCTGTAGACTATTTAGTAAAACCAATTCCTTTTCACAGGTTTTTAAAAGCCGTTAACAGAGCACAAGAACTTTTTTTGTTAAGAAAAGAAGAAAAATCACCAGAAATCAAACCTTTAAGTTCCCCAAATTTTATTTTCGTTAAATCAGATTATGAAAATATAAAATTAAATTTTGACGATATTAAGTATTTTGAAGGGCTAAAAGATTACATAAAAATATTTTCTACCTCACATAAGCCAATTTTAACCTTAAGCAATTTTAAAAAAATTGAAGAAAAATTGCCTGGAGATATATTTATAAGAGTTCATAGATCATATATAATTTCATTAAAACATATAAATTCCGTTCAACGAAACAGAATACTTATTGATGGTGTCAGAATTCCTATTGGGCAAAATTATAAAGATGAATTTCTTAAAAAGATAGGAGGCTAAATTTAAACCAATTTCTAACCCAAAAGTAATTCAATACATTACAAACTAAAGCCAAGGGCAAATACAACACGAAATCCATCAGTTGAATTAAACCCGCCAATATTAAAGTTTATCACATCAGCACCTGAAATAAAAAAACCTCCTCCGTAGGAATTATTCCATTTATTTGAATCCTCTCCATCCAACCATACCCTTCCGTAATCAAAGCCACCAAATAATCCAAACCGCATAGGAATTACACTGGTTTTAAATTTTTCAAAACTATATCTTATGTCGGTATTTTGAAATAGATATTGATTTCCCGTAAAACGTTGGTCCCTAAAACCCCTTAATCCATTTGTGCCACCAATTGAAGCTGCTTGATAAAATTCAAAATCATTTCCAAAATTAATTTGGCTCTTTATTCTGCTGGCCAAAACAAGTTTTCCTGAAGAAATTAATTTATGGCTAAAGCCTAATTCTGAAATAAGATATTTATAGCCTGAATTATTTTGATCAAAATTCATTTTATAACCTAGCTCTAAACTTGTATTTAACCCCAAAGTAGGATATGCTTTATTGTCGAAATTTTCAAATTCATACTTTGCATTTACGCTGCCAAACCTATTGCTTTCAAAAATATATTCAGGCAACTGCATATTATTGGTTACAAAGCGATTCTGGGTATTATCAACTTCAACTGATTCATAACCTATACCAAAACTAATTTGGCTGCCTCCATACGCTCTATAAACCAATGAGGGTTTAATATTAAGCTCGCTCACTCTTACACGGTTGTAATCCATTCCTAAATTGTCATCTGTATTTTCAGTTTCATTGCCGTATCCAAAGAAATTAAAAGTAAAATTTGGACTGTGGAATTCAGAAGCTATTTTAAGGTTCATACTGCCAATAACATTAGCAAATTCACCTCTATAACCCAACTCAAATCCATTTGTGGCAAAATAATAAGAAGCTTTGATATTGTGTTGGCTTGTAAATGGGTTCCGATTGAAATTGTTTATGGTATAGGTATCACTGATTCCTAATTTAACCCCATCATCTGGGTTAAAACCAATAGTTGGAATAGTTTGATTGGTATTGTTTTTGAGTTTTTTATAATCGTAAACATTAATATTATATTTATCCTGTAATTTTAAGGTTGCGTTACCAACTTGATCTAAGGTATTTGGTTTGCTTTTATAATCATAAACAATAATATTTTTACCATTTTTAATTAAATATTCATCGTTATTTTGGCCACCAATAATTCTAATTTTTATTTTTTTGCTTTCACCTGTTACCTCAAAAGTATCATCATCGTCTAAACCATAAATCCATATTTCTTTTGTTAAATTAGGACTGTAAGTCTTGTTATGAAACTGGTTTTTAAGCTTATCCCCCTTTTTTCGAAACATTGAAACTTCCACATCGCCATTTTCCAGTCCATTTACTTTTATAAAATCATCCTTATTTGTGCCTACAATAACCGCAAATTTATTTACTGCTTTATAATATTCGTCAGCTATAGTCTGTAAATTAAGTTTTCGGCCTTTTAAAAGAGATTTAATGGTTTCGATTGATTTGTCCTTAGCTTCTTTTGGAACCATGTTAAAAGCATTGTCAATAACTTCATCCGTTAAATTGCGCTGTATGTCAATTACTTGCTGATCCCACACCTCTTTATTGGAGTTAGTAATAAAAACCATATCTAAAGGAAAAGGCTCTAAATTAAAACCTTTTACATCTTTTAAATCAGATGAATATTTACGAAGTAATTTGGCAGCAGGCATTAAATGAACTGAAGCACCTAATATAAAACCATCAGACATTTTTGAGAATGCCTGATCTCTATCTCTTGGCAAGGGCCTATATATTGTTTTGTCGCCATCCTGATATTCTAACCAGCGCCATTGATCATAATGCCTATCCCAATCGCCAATTAACATATCAAACAAACGTGCTTTAATGTAAGCCTTTTCATCTATAACTTTTGACTCATCTTTATGAATCTCAGCAATAACTTCCTGAGTGCTAATGATGTTTCCTGTAAAATCTCCGGAAGTTAAATGTGTATGCCCTTGGGAAGCGTGTTCTTCAACCATATACAGTTCATTTCCATATTCTTGATTGTATGTTCCAAGAGCATCTTGTTTGGGGATGTAATATAAGTTTGAATTTAAATACGGAATACCCAAAGAACCCGATAACGATGCCACAACAAATGGTGCATAAGGATAAGAGCCTGTAAAAACATCTTTTACTAGCGCCTCTGAAGCTGTGTTTTCAAATTGATCTTCTACATATTGGTCTTTAAATGCAGCAGCTTGAATATACTGTGAGGCATCCTTTTTTAAAGCACGCATAACATATCTTACCCCTTCTTTAGTTTCTAAATGAAGTGTTTTAGATTGTGCTCCACCGCCTTTTCGCATTGGTTTTAAGCCTCCCATAAGCGTGTCTAAATAAGCAACTTTAGCTTTTACGGGTAAGCTGTAATATTTTCTGTACCTGTCTCCCCATAAAAATTTATAAAAGCCCCTTTTTGCAGTTTCTTTAGCTGTATAAATTGATGCCATAACTGAATCTTGACTTATTTTAGGATACTTTATTGTTACCGGTTTTTCGTCAGGTTCAAACACTTGATCTTGATAAATCACTTCATTGTTTTCGGCTGAAATAAATTTGACTTGTGATGAACCATCTTTAAAGAAGCTTAAAATAGCAAACCCATTAGCTCCAGAAGTAAATTTACTGCCTTTTACAAGTCTTGTTGCAGTTGTTTTAGCGCCTGAACCACTTATTATTTGTCTAATATTATCTTTTTCGAAGTATTGTAAACTGTGCTCATGTCCAGAAATAAAAATAACAAAATCATTTTGCTGTGAAGCTGCCACTAAATTTCGTTGTAATTCATTATAAAACTTATTGGATAAGTCGGCATTTGAGATACCACTTGTATTTCTAAACAGGTTTTTAAGTGATCCTAAAATGGGTATCGGCTTCATATAGTCA
>JBAZGP010000320.1:0-4561 GCA_041652835.1 Lutibacter sp.
AAAAATTGAACTGAAAACAACAAATTACAACACCTCATAAAATTTATGCTTAAATTTGAACTAAAACAAATGCACAAACAATCAATAAAAATTTGTAACGGCGGAAAAATCTCTGGTTCTTATGTCGCACAAATCTTATAAAAACTCGTTGCAATTAATTTTAGAAAATAAGCTTTTCATTAAAAAAGTTCTTTAAAATTATGATTTACAAAGCCGAGAAAATTGAATCGTACGATTTTGAGCAAAATTGCGAAATTGAAAGCTGGAATGGAAAGATTTTATTGTAAAACAAAAAGCCGAAAAAACCAAATTATAACAAAATGAGAACGATTTAAGAGTTCTTTTCAATCATTCCGGAATTGATTAACGAAACGGAAAAACTAAAAGATAAAAATTGAGATTAACTGAAAAATATTTACGATTTTTTCAATTATTTTGGAATTAAACAACAAAAAGTAAAACCTAAAAAAGAAAGATTCCAACAAACTAAAAACGATTTACGATTTTTTAAATATTTAAGAATTAAGCAACGGAACGGAAAAACTTAAAAATAAAAATTTGAACAAACCGACAAATACTTAAGATTTTACTATCACTAAACTAATTTAAAAATAGATTGATTAATTTTAAAACTAAAAATCAAAATTCTTACTAAAAACTAATTGCAACACCTCATAAAATTTATGCTTAAATTTGAACTAAAACAAATGTACAAACAATCAATAAAAATTTATTACGGCGGAAAAATCTCGGGTTCTTATGTCGCACAAATCTTATAAAAACACGTTATGTGTAAGCTGAAAAAAAATCGACCAATGAATAAAACACTTTATATAATTATAATTTTACTGTTCAATTTGAGTCTTACGTTTGGGCAAAATATAATTGAAGTTCCTGAATTTAATGATGATTATAGTAAAACTATCCAAAAACTTGAAAATGGACAAACGGATATTAACTACAAAACATTCAGAGATAATTTTATCAAAAGCGACCAATTTAAAGTTGCTTCTAAAAAGAATGCGGAATTTAAGAAATTGACCGACCAAATGTATAATCAAATGTCTGAGTCAGATTTTAATAGCGTTATATCGACAACCAAACAAATGTTGAGCATCGATTATACAAGTATGAAAGCGCATCAAATTTTAAGACAAACCTATAAGATTATTGGAGATACAATTAATGCGGACAAATATAAAACAATACAATTTGGACTTTTAAATTCGATTGTAAATAATGGAGATGGAAAATCTTGTGAAACAGGATGGCCAGTTATTCAAATTTCAGAAGAATATTTTATTTTGGAGATGCTTGACGTAAAATTAATCGAACAAGCAATAGATAACAAAAATGGGGTTTGCGACAGAATGGAAGTAAAGAATGAAAACGGAGAAAAATCGACATATTATTTTGAAATAAGTAAAGTATTTGAAGGTAGACAAAAACTTTAACATAAGTAAAGCCTACACATAACAACTCATAAAATTTATGCTTAAATTTGAACTAAAACAAACATACAAACAATCAATAAAAATTTGTTACGTACGAAAAACCTCAGGTTCTTAGGTCGCACAAATCTTATAAAAACACGTTGCAAGTAATGGCGGAATTTCCTCAGAAATTCCTAATTTGAGTTTTATAAGTTTAAAAAATTAGACTGTCTGAGACACGAGCCATAAAAATATTGAGAAAAAAGTATGAAAATATTTCTACTCTATCTGATTGAAAGTTGAATCGAAAAATTAAGTTTTGAAACCGAAAAAACTCTGTAAAAATAAATGATTATATAATTATTACGTAATTAAAAATTAAAAAAATGAATAACTCAAATGAAAAAATAAGAGTATTTAATAAATTATCTAAAGTAATACTAACTTTAGTTTTTACAATTTGGGCATTAGGTGAAATTGCTTATTATATTGGGAGATATGTAAATTGTTCGTAAAGTACAAACTCCTTAGAGTAAGTACAACGAATTATTACCGATTTAAAAACTGAAACGGATAAATTGAGCAATAAAATTAGAAAAACTCTTTGGAACGTATGATTTGAGTATTGAAACGGTATTAATTACAATAAAATAGATTAATTGGATTTCAAAAACCACAACTTGCAACACCTCATAAAATTTATGCTTAAATTTGAACTAAAACAAATGCACAAACAGTCAATAAAAATTTGTTACGTACGAAAAACCTCAGGTTCTTAGGTCGCACAAATCTTATAAAAACTCGTTGCGCTTAATGGTGGATTTCAGAACTGAAATCCTAATTTTGGTATTTTAAGATTAAAAAAGTAGATTGTCTAAGTCACGTACCGAATGATTTTAAAATTAAATCGGTCAGATTTTAGCCTCGAATCGTAAAAACAAGCTGTGAAAACGGAAAAACTCGACAAAACAAAGTAATTTTAGCACAATGACTGATTTTGAACAATAAAACGCAGGATTTTAATGCTGAAACCAAAAAAATAAGACAAATTAAAACTATAAAAATAAATTTAAGATTTTAATAATAATCTAAGAATTGAATGTTGGAACGGGAAAATAAATAAGACAAATTTTTAGATTTTAACAATAATCTTAGAATTGAAAATTAGATTGAAAAAGTTAATAATAAAAATTGAAACAATCAGAAAAATTCAAGGATTTAAGAACTAAAACAAAATGAATTTCAACAAAATAGATTAATTTTAACACAAAACCACTAAGCGCAACACCTCATAAAATTTATGCTTAAATTTGAACTAAAACAAATGCACAAACAATCAATAAAAATTTGTAACGGCGGAAAAATCTCTGGTTCTTATGTCGCACAAATCTTATAAAAACTCGTTGGCAGTAAGCTAAAAACAAAAATTGTGACAAAAAAAGAATATCAAAAAGAAATATTAGAATTAGAGAGTGAAGACGACAAAAAAATTTTCACTCAAAAGCACTATTTCCACGGACTTCCTTTAGTTTTTGAAAATAGAGAAAATGACTATTACTATTTCAGAAAAAAAATTGCAGATAATTTCAAAATTGATTTTTATGAGGTATTAATTGTTGGCTCTTCTAAATTTGGATTTAGCCCCTATAAATTAACTGACTTTTCATTAGATTCAGATATTGATGTTGTAATATTCAATGAAAAATTATTTGATTTTTATTTCGAGTTAATAAGTGAATATCAATACAAAATTAAAAAACAAATTATAAGACTTAATTCAGTACAATCCAAAGAATATTTAAAATTCATTAAGTATTTTATAAGAGGATGGATGAGACCTGATTTATTACCACAAAACACAACCGAATTTAAAGAGATTAAACAAAATTGGGATGATTTTTTCTTAAGTATTTCCTATTCTAAATCACAAGTTGGAAATTATAAAGTAAAAGCAGGTTTGTTTAAAAACCAATCATTTGCAGAAAAATACTATCGCTTTTCAATTGAAGAAATTACCTATAAATTAAAACATAATTAAAATGTCAAAACAAATTCCTGCACAACCAGATAAAAAAACTATATCAGATCTTATAGGAAAAATTCATAGAAATGAGCTAATACTTCAACCGGAATTTCAAAGAGGTTTTGTTTGGACTCCTTCACATATGGAAAACTTTATTAAAACGATACTTGATGGTTATCCATTTCCGGAAATATATATCTCTCAGAAAGGAATTGATTTAGCAACATTATCAACACAAAATGTTGTTGTTGATGGACAACAAAGATTAACGACTATTAAAAGGTATATTGACGGTGATTGGAATTTTGAAAAAAGAATTCCTAAATATAAAGAATTATCCGAAGATGAACAGAGAGAGTTTTTAAATTATGACGTTACAGTACGTGACTTAAAAGATGTTTCCGCTGATACAATCATAGAAATCTTTAAAAGAATAAACTCTACAAATTTTACATTAACAGCTATTGAAATTAACAACGCTTTATATAACGGTGAGTTCATTACTTGTGCAAAAGAAATTTTAAGTATAATAAATGACAAGGAATTAAAAGTTCCTATATTTAGCGAAAGTGAATTAACCAGAATGGCTGATTTACATTTTATACTTTTAGTAATGGCTACTTTAGAAGAAGGTGGTTATTTCACCCAAGACAAAGAAGTTGAAAAATATATAGCAAAATATAACAATGAATTTCCCAATTTTGAGAAAGCAAAAACGATCATTTCAGAATCAATAATAGATATTTTGACCAGTGATTTGGAATTAGATTCAATTTGGTTTAGAAAGTCTAATTTTTTCACACTCGTTTGTGAAATCTCTTTATCAAATAATAAGATAGTTGAGATTATTGAAAGATTAAATATAGCAGAATCAAATATCATAGATAATAAAACAGGTGATAAAAACACAAATGAATTTGCAAAATATTATGCAAGTATGTATGTTGGAACAAATAGTAGACAATCAAGAGTAATTAGAAGTGAATTTTTAAAAAAGAATGTTTTGAAATAACGCCAACTGCCAACACCTCATAAAATTTATGCTTAAATTTGAACTAAAACAAATGCACAAACAGTCAATAAAAATTTGTTACGTACGAAAAAC
>JBAZGP010000321.1:0-4543 GCA_041652835.1 Lutibacter sp.
AGTATGTGCAAACAAACCCAACCTGGAGTCAAAAAAGGCTTTTAACACCAATGGTAACGTAACTATTGGTGCCACATAAATATATTTAGCATCGTATTTCACAATAAGTGTAATGAGCAAAATAATCAATATGATGTTAAAAAATATAAAAGTCACTTTATTGTTATTTTCAAAAATGTCCAGTCTGTATTTTCTTAAAAAAAGCAAGAGCATTAAAAATGATAATGCCACCAATAGGGAATATCCAAACACAATCTAGTTGGAATTGGATTTACTCCAAACCTGTGAATCAAATTCATCTTTTAGCGAATTTAATTTCACTAAATTATCTCCTTCAACAATATCTCCTTTGAAAATAATTCGCTCTTTTTCAGCAACCATGCCTTTTGTAAAGGAAATTCCACTTAAATTTTCTTCGTATGCTTTTTGGGTGAAATTTTCATCAAAGGTTACATTTGGTTTTAACTCATTTAAAATAATTGTTAAAACATTTTTTTCTTCTTTAGAAAGTGGCGGTTTTCCAAATTTAGATTTTAAGAATTCTAAAATTTGAGTGGCTTTAAAAAGTTTATTTGGCTGAATGTCATGAATTTCATTTCCACGTCTTAAGGTTATTTCAACTTTTTCAATATTTTGTTCACTTAGAGGATCCAGATAGCCATATTCATATATTTCATTCAAAATTTCTTTCGATTTTTGCAGAAGCCTGTTTCTATTTTGTTTTGATAAATTAGATGTTGACAAAAATTCTGAAATTTTTTCTGAAGTGTTTTTCTTAACATTTAATACAACTTCTTCATTATACTCAAAAAATTGTTTGGACGTTTCCTTAATCTGTTCCTTCTCCGCATCAATTTCTTGGGCAGATTTTTTTATAGAAAAATCGAAAGGCGAATAATAATTTTCATATTGCCAAGGCTTTCCTTTTTGAAATTCATACTTAAATTGTCCTCCTTTTGGAAATAAATAGACCACTAAAATTATAGTTAAAACATATAAAAATAGTTTATATATTAAGGAGTGGTTTACAAGTAATTTATTTATAATTTTTTTCACCAAATCTTTATTTTCACACCAAAAATAACAATTATTATGTTAACTACATTTATGGCTAACATTATTTTTAAAATACGTCCTGTCCAGCCCTGCTATTATTTTAATTCATTGGTTAAAAGAAAATGAAGAATTTTGCGTGAATGAAAGATAAAAATAGAATAAACCCTCTTCCAAAAACTAAGAAATTGTATAAAATTGCTTAATTTCGCAATTAAATTTTTGAATTCACACAAAATGAAAGAAGTTGTAATTGTATCTGTTGCTCGAACACCAATTGGAAGTTTATTGGGTAGCTTATGTGATATTCCCGCTCCAAAATTAGGAGAAATTGCTATTAGAGGAGCCTTGAATAAAATAAATTTAGATCCAAAACTTGTTGATGAAGTTTTTATGGGAAATGTGGTTTCAGCCGGATTAGGTCAGGCGCCTGCAAGGCAAGCTGCACTTTTTGCAGGAATTCCAGATACTGTTCCTTGTACTACTATTAATAAAGTTTGTGCCTCGGGCATGAAAGCAATTATGCTTGCTGCTCAAGCCATTAAAATCGGTGATGCTGAAATTATTGTAGCTGGTGGTATGGAAAATATGAGTAAAATTCCACATTATCTGGAAGGTCGAAAATCAACAAAACTTGGTAATATCACAGTAAATGATGGACTATTGGTTGATGGCTTAATAAATGTTTACGACCAAAAACATATGGGAACTTGCGGTGATTTATGTGCCAATGAATATAAATTCTCCAGAGAAGATCAAGATAATTTTGCCATAGCATCTTATAAAAAATCTGCTGATGCTTGGGCAAAAGGAAAATATTCAAATGAAATTGTTCCTGTTGAAATTCCTCAAAGAAAAGGAGATCCTATCATTTTTTCTGAAGATGAGGAATATAAAAATGTGAATTTGGAAAAAATTCCAACATTACGTCCTGTGTTCAACAAAGATGGAACAGTAACTGCTGCAAATGCTTCAACAATAAACGATGGTGCAGCCGCTTTAGTTATTATGAGCGCAGACAAAGCCAAAGAATTAAATCTTAAACCACTTGCTAAAATAATCGGTTATGCAGATGCTGCCCATGAACCTGAATGGTTTACTACAGCGCCGGCGAAAGCCATTCCAAAAGCATTGGCCAAGGCTGGATTAAAAATAGATGATATTGATTATTTCGAGTTTAATGAGGCTTTTTCTGTTGTTGGATTAGTCAATATTAAAATTTTAGGCATAGACGCTTCAAAAGTGAATGTAAATGGAGGTGCCGTTTCTTTAGGACATCCACTTGGCATGTCTGGCGCCAGAATAGTAATTTCATTAACTTCCATATTAGAACAAAATAAGGCAAAATATGGTGCGGCAGCTATTTGTAATGGTGGCGGCGGTGCAAGTGCTATTATCATTGAACGCCTGTAAATTTATTTTATGCATTTTGGAATTTGTAATTTAAGTATTGTTCCTGTTAGAATTGAGCCAAGCGATAAAAGTGAAATGGTTTCACAGCTCTTGTTTGGTGAACATTTTACGGTGTTGGAAATTCATAAAAAATGGAGCAAAATAAGCATTGCGTTTGACAATTATGAAGGCTGGATTGACACCAACCAATACCTCCAAATTTCAGAAGAAAATTATTTTGAAATTGAACAATCTAGCAATGTTTTGGCTGGTGAATTAATCGATTTTGTTACCGATGAAAATGAACATTTCTTGACCATAACTATTGGTGCATCACTTCCATTTTATAAGGATAAAAACTTAAAATTAGGAACTGTAAATTATCACTATGAAGGACAAGTTTTTACGGGAAAACAATCTAAAGAAACTCTTATTGCAATGGCAACTCAATTTTTAAATGCGCCTTATTTGTGGGGAGGAAAAACACCTTTTGGAATAGATTGTTCAGGTTTTACCCAAATGGTATATAAACTTTGTGGCCATAAATTATTGCGAGATGCCGGTCAGCAAGCCACACAAGGAACTGTTTTAAGCTTTATTGAAGAAAGTGAACCCGGAGATTTAGCATTTTTTGACAATGAAGAAGGCGTTATTACTCACGTAGGAATTATGATGAAAGACAATTATATTATTCATGCCCACGGAAAAATCAGAATCGACAGAATTGACCACAGCGGCATCTTTAATGTTGATACACAAAGGCATACACATAAATTAAGAGTCATAAAAAAGATTATATAAAAAAAGCTTCCTGAAAATCAGGAAGCTTTTTTTTATAATTATTTAAAATAATTATTCTTTCAATTTATCATAAACTGCTTTAACTTCATTAAGCTTATCGGTCATTTCCAAATTTTCATACAAACCCATTAATGTTTGCATAGTACTAATGTTTGTTTTATTATATAAAAACGCTTTTTCATAGTAAGGCAATGCTTCTTTGTAAATTTCAAATTGCTGAGCCTGTAATTTATCATATTTTTTAAAGTCTGTTAAACTTTTATTCATTTCTTCAATAATTGGTTTTGTTTTTTCAATAATTGCAGCGCCAATATTATTGTAAGCATCTGAATAATCAGGTTTCAATTCAATTGCTTTCTTGAAATTCTTAATGGCTTCATCAATATTTTGTTGATCCATATTCATAACGCCAACGTTATAATACAAAGTTGGTTCAGTAGGATTTAATTGAATGGCTTCTTCTAACCGTTCTTTAAATTTAGCGTTATCTCCCATTTTGTAATAAATATTCGCTTCATCAATTAACAAAGAATAACTTGAAGGAAATTCTTTTCGCCCTTTTGCAATTATCTCAAAAGCCTTTTCATTATTTTCCTTATCTGAATAGTTTTGTGATAAATTTTTAAATATTGTTTCACGTCTTGATTCTTTTTTCTCTTCTCTCGGATTTTGTGCCAGCCCTAATTTAACTTGTAAATTCATGCTTTTAGCATCGTTAAAAGTAACCTCTTCACCAGTTTCTTTATTGGTTGCAACATATACAGTTGTAATTCCGGTGTAATTTAAATCCAATAGTTTTTCATATAATGCAATTGAATTGTCATAATCTTTAGCAAAATAGTAAACCAAGGCGGCATTATCTAAATATGAAGTGTCTCTTGGACTTAAAACATACACTTGATAAAATTCTTTGGCAGCTTTAAGGTAATCTGCATCTTCTTTTGTTTCAATTGCTTCGGTATAACTTCTGGAAGCATTTTCTGCAGTTGCAGCTATCATTTTATTTAGCAATCCACCAATCTCACTTGTATATTTAGGCTTATTGGTTTGCTTTTCATAATCAATTAATTGATTAAATGCGACTCCTACTTTTTCAATATCAATAGAAGGTGCTCCATTTTGATACAAAGCAAGACCTTTTAAATAATAAAATTTTGCTTTTGTTTTTTGATCTGCATTGGCAATTAAGCCTTCGGCTTGATTAACTGCAGACATTGCCGCAGCAAAATCATTTTATTTAACTGCTTTTTCTGCAGTTTTCAACTCATCGTTTTGACCGAACACTGTCATACTAATA